>JAICRN010000595.1 GCA_025937335.1 Microcoleus sp. TY_ISSM_2_bin.22 | reverse complement strand
CATCTAACTCTGTCAAAAACTCTTGCCTAGTTGAATCGTCGCTCATCTGGCTTCCTCCTGACTGTAAGAATGTGGACAAGCGGATTGTTCTCGTCGATCGTCACAAATTCCACCTCAGTTCCACCAAACACGCGCCCGTCGCGCATCTCACCATTTACCCAATAGCTTGTGCCAGTTGCCTGAAGCCAGTCGCTAAAATCAACGTTGCGCGGGATTCCAGAGACAGTAAATTCGTCCTCCCTTGCTTCCGTCCCGTCGTTTGCCATTGTGGGAACAAAGGTTGCGGGCGATGCTTTCTTCCAGATTAGATTGTCAACCGATCGCACTTCTTGCCGAGAAACCCCGTCGATCGTAAATCGCCGCACCAGCAACAAGCTGACAACGTTGGTCAAACCAAAATTGTCGGCTGTACCCGCAAAACTGCAATCTCTAGCTTTTTGAGCAATCTTGGTAAACATCAGGCAACAAATCCACTAAGAGGTAACGTTTGTCGAATCCGCAGAACTTCTTGCCCGTAGCTGGTGCTATTTAGGTTGTCAGCACTACCGCCCCCGACCTTGGGCAGAGATGGAGAACCGCCTTTTGCCGCCTCTACCGCCGCCCCCGCGATCGCCCCTGTTTGAAAATACTGCATCGCTATCCTGTGGGCGGCTAAGTGCGCGATCGCCTCTTGGTGCAAATTGCCGTAAATACGAGCAGGGCATTCTTTGCTTGCTTGGAGCAAGGCCTGTTCGACTTGGTGGCGATCGCACTCAGCAAGCTCAGGAAACGATGTGTAGAAATTTTCAGGGGAGACTGTTCCGATCATTTTTTGGGAGGGGTAGGAGTTTTCTCGACTTCTGGCGGACGAGTAACAAACGCTGACACATCAACAACTTCAGGAGTAGTTTCTGGTTGTGCCGCAAGCTTTGTTTCTATCGGCGTTGACTTGCGGGTTGTTGTGGATTTCTCGGTGACAGTGACGATAGTTGGCGGTGCAAATGTCGGTCTAATTACCCCTGCCTCGATCCGGCTTTTTATCGCGGGAGTATCAGCAATTCGAGACCACTCATCAATATCAACTTCATTAAGCCCCTCAGTCAATTTAATTGAGGGGCTACAAATCAAGTCACCGTGTTTTTGGATCGGGCCCCTCTGAGGCTGGTAGTCAATAATTCCAAACATAAGTTAATGGTTAGTGTTAGCGGTAGAATACAAAACTGCAAAAAGTAAATTACAAGAGCACGTTTTCAATCAAAACAGCAGAAAGGTGAGAGTAGAAACATCCGGCTTCCCGCTGGTGAATTAACACTCCTTTTCTTGTGTCCGTATCTATATCAATTAATTGCTCAAGCGGTTGAGGAACAAAGTGCTGAACGTGTTCTGGATCTCTGCGATAAAAGATAATTGCAGGAGTACCACCAAAGCCGCCCTCGTCAGCCTCACCAACCTCGTCAGAAAATTCAATGTATTTGTTGCTAGCTCGCCACAGGTCATGGATGGTGGTGTCGCTATTGCCAGAGCGTCTTGTTGTGTTGATTTTCTGAAATACGCTATTAGGAAAAAGCGCGGCGTTTGGCTTGAAAGTCCGATTAGTCAAGGTGTAGACAAGGTTTGACCAGTCATTGAGGTAATTGAGCATCATCTCCCCAGTGACTGCTGGATCGTTGAATTGAATTGGAGAAATGACGCTTGGCAGCAAAGGAAAGGTAAATAATCCCCAAAGCCGTGAAGCCGGATCTCCCAAGTAGGCAATACGGTTCGATTCCGCCATTACCATTCGCTTTGCGCCTTTTGCTTTGACAAGCGCAACGTCAATTCCTGCTTGTGAGTGCGAACGAGCCTCTTGAAAATTAACTGAGTAGTGAGCCTCTAAAGATCTCACAACCTGGCTTTGAGCCAAGCCGATCAAATTAACTTCGGGGGCATCTTTCCCGGGAGTAGAAGTCAACTTTGCTCTACCCGTCCAATCAACCATGATTTGGGTTATTGAATCTGAACCCGCACCCCCTTCCAAGCTTAAGGGGATGTGCATATCAGCTTTAAGTTCTGGGTATTTTGCCTCTGCGACCTTGGGCATGATATATTCCAGCGATCGCTGAAGCATCATACTGTCTAATCTAACGTCTGTCGTCATATTTTTTGGTTGATTACTATCAAGAATTAACTAGAAAGCCAGGACTAACTAAAGGATTAGACGTTTGTTCCCGGAGCGTAATTAGAGTAACCTAATAGCAATTGAGCTATTCCGTTCTCGCTGTCAGTGAGAAATCTTGCGTTCATTATTTCTACGTCTGCACCGGAAGCGGTAGCACCTAAAAATGCGCCAAGAATACCAGTGCCAGAATATCGATAAAAAACTTTAGAAAAGGGTGTAACAGTACCTTCAACAGCGACCCAAGCGGTACCAGCTTCTCGAACTAGCATTTTGTCGTTGCGGCGGTAAACATAACCATTTGGCGAATTGTAGGGATAGAGCTGTGTTCGCGAGCCGTCATCGATCGCTACGCCAACAAATCTGTGACTGGCATTTGGCGCTCCTAGCCTGAGTACGTTTTGATCGTCTGTCGCTAACTGGACAAGCGCCAAACCAAGCGGAATGTCGCCTGTCGCAACAGCAGCCGTTGTTACGACCTGGGTTAGATTCCCTGTTCCCAAAACTACCGTTAGTGGTTCTCCAGTCTGACCTGTGATCGTGAACGTACTGCCACTGCCTGCCGCTGCATAAACACCAGCAAAAGATTCATTTATTGCTGCAACTAATTGATTCCGGGCAGTTACAGTTGTTCCACCGCTGGCTGAGGTTTCAATACTTACTGATAAGCCATTAATTGTGAGAGGATAAACCGTACTTGCTGCATAAGTCGCAACCGTAACAGTGTTTACTCCTGCTATATCTAATGCGTTGTTGTTGTAACTGCGATCGTAAAATGGGGCTTGGTCGCAAGGTGCGCCGGGAAATCCGGGAGCAAAGCGAGAGTTGAAAAAAGTTTGAACCATTAGTTTTTAACCTGCCACGCTTGTAGTTGCCTTTGGATGGATTCTTCTTCGACTTTAGTCAAAGAATCAAGGTTGTAACCGCTACCGGAATCACTTCTAGCTTGATCGATAAATTGATTCATAAAGTCACGTTTACCGCTTGACTTGGGAAAACCTTCGGCAACCATGACTGAAAACGCTGTGCGAATCACGTCATCTGGGTTGCTTGCCGATTGAACCAGTGAATCAAGATTAAGGGCTGGTCTAGAATTTTGCAAAGCAAGCCGCATAACATCAGGTTCGCTCATTGAGTAATCTGTTTCTTTTATTGCGACTTTTGGTAAAAATGGCAAAGCCTCATTCCATGTCTTTACCCAAGATTCTCGTTGTGTTGTTATTGCTTTTTCTTGGCTGTCGCGAGTTAATTGCAACTCAGAATCCAGTCGTTGAATTTTAGATTTCGCCTCGTCAAGTTGGCGGCGGAAAGCAGCATTGTCTCGCTCTGCGCTGTCAAGGCGACCTTCTAGTTCTGTAATCTGAATTTGCTTTTCTTTGACTCTGCGGCTGGTTGCGCTATCACTGTCCGATCGGCTCAAATTACTTTCAACTGACAAGCTGTCTTCTAATGCAGCAGCTCTGCCTTGCCAGTAAGCAGCAGAATCTTTGTTTTCAGTCAATTCTGCTTCTTTGTCTGCCCACATTTCTTGCATTTCAATAACAAGAGAAATCAAATCCTCTTTGCTCTTTCCACGCAGATCGTCTTCATCGTGCATTTTCATATCGCATTCACCTCCTACTTTTATGTGCAGATTGTCAAGCCGAACCTCTGAATCAGTCCAAGTTGGCTCT
>JAICRN010000344.1 GCA_025937335.1 Microcoleus sp. TY_ISSM_2_bin.22 | reverse complement strand
TTGTGAGGCCGCCGGGTTGACCGAATTTTTCAAAGTGTTCTCTTCCAGATTTGATAACTCCTGCATCAATGGCTGGTTTCACCCAAGGATATTGAGCCAGGTAGTATTGTTCGTCAAAAATTGCGTAACTAGCCATGTTTTTCTAGTGCGGCTTTAATGAGCTGTTTATGCAATTTATCAATAATCCAGAACTGAGACAATTACCCGATCGGGTGATTTTACCCAACATTCAAATCTCACTTAAACTCTCTGCTTTCTAGCCCAATAAAGTGAGACCGACTGGAGGATTAAAGGGATTTATCATCCCCATCAATTGCTGATTTAGATTGGCTGCGCTATCAATTATGGCAATTGTATCTGCCGATTATTGAATTCATAATTCTCGCGATGATGGACTAAGGCAAACCCTGAATAGCTGCGAAATTTATACCCAAATACAGGGCTAATAACACTAGAAGCCACCATAAGCTACTGGTAGAATCAAACTGAGATTTCCGCCACCTTCAATAACAGCGATAGTGTCAGGGGGAGTGGTTTCGGTAACTCCATTGTTAACGACGAGGAAGCCCTTCTTTTGAATAGCTAAATCTCGATTATTGTTGATGGGAAATACCACTAGATCTGGGGAAATTCCTATATCGAGCGTATCCTGACCTTGCGTAAAGTTCCGAATTGTAGCAAAACCCGGCCCGATGTAGGACAGGTCCGTCTCCTGCGTCTGTCTACCACTCCCGAAACGGGGACGTCTACGGGTCAACACGAATGTATCGCGGCCGCTACCGCCAGTTAGAGTATCGAATTCATTGCTGCCGTCACTTTCATAATATTCCCCGGGGGAGGGCGGAAAGCCAATACCTTTTGTACTATAAGCTACTTCAAATCCTATTAATTGGGTATACCCCACCCCTATACCAGTGAGGATGTCATTACCGGAAGTTCCGACAAAAGTAGCAGACCGGTTTGGCTCGTTTTTTCCGAAATTGAAGTAGTGTTCGCGACCAGTTTTCAATGCTCCCGATTCGACAAGCTGCCGAACATCGGGGTTGAATTGTAAGTATGGTATTTCAAAAAATGAAGTCCCAAACTGAGCCTCTTTGAGACCGAATTCAATGAAATGCTGGTAGCCGTTTTTAAACGTTCCATTCTGAATAAACGGCAGCAAAACTCGGTTAGTTGCGAGATAAAACGCTTCGTCATACTCAGGCGATACTTGGCTGCGACCTTCTTCGTAACCGTATTGGATAAAGTGGTCTAGTCCGGTCGCAAAAGGCGCGTTTGGGTTGTTGGGGGTGCGGACAAAGGGTTTAAGGTCTGGATTTCGCTCAAGGTAAGTATCTTCGTCAAAATACCGCGATATTTTTGTGAGGCCCGCGGCTTGACCAAATTTTTCAAAGTGTTCTCTTCCAGATTTAATGATGCCTGCATCAATGGCTGGTTTCAGCCACGGATATTGCGAAAGGTAGTATTGTTCGTCGAAGATATTGTAATTCATCGTTGCTTTTTTAAGAATGTAAAGTGCGATCGTACTTTTTTATTGAACCATCGCCCACCACCAATAAAAAATCATTAATCATCAGCATTAGCTAATGACTAATGACTAATGACTAATGACCAATGACCAATAACCAATGACCAATGACCAATGACTATCCAATCAAGAAAGTACCGTTACCGTTAGATTCTTGGAAAGTCAAACCCAAGCTTGCTCCTCCTTCAATCACGCCGAGCACGTCTCCAAAACGTTGGATTGACAAATTGCTACCAATGGGAGTCAGGCTGTAGCCGTTTAAAGAAGTTCCTTGCAGTTGGATAAAATCGCTTTCTATGTCGAAGTTGCGGATCGTAGCTTGACCGTTACCCAAATACAGCGGTGTCGCGGTGACATTCCCCGCTGTAGCAGGAACTCCGAGTACGAATGTATTAGTTCCCGGAGCACCAATCAAGACATCGAATTCATTGGTGCCAAAGCTTTCATACTGTCGGTTGCGTTGCGAATCTAGACCTACTTCCACTCCCACGAGTTCGACATCCCCGACGCCAACACCAGTTAAAACATCGTTGCTGCGGCTGCCGACAAAAGTTGCATCGCGGGCCGGCTCGTTTTTCCCGAAATTGAAGAAGTGTTCCCGACCGGTTCTCAAGTTTCCAGAGTTGACAAACGGTACAATGTCGGGGTTTTCTTTTAAGTATTCCGGTTCAAAAAATGAAGTCCCAAACCGACCGTCTTTGATTCCGAATTTAATGAAATGGTCGAAGCCTGATTTGAAAGTTCCGTTCTGAACGAACGGTCGGACATCTGAGTTGTTTGCTAAATAAAAATTTTCGTCGTACTCAGGCGATACTTGGGTGCGGCGTTGTCCTTCATCGTAACCGAACTGGATAAAGTGATCGAGGCCGGTCGCAAAAGGTGCGTTTGGATTGACTGTGCGGACAAAGGGTGCTAGGTCTGGATTCCCAGCAAGGTAAGCATTTTCGTCAAAATAACGCGATACTTTAGTTAGACCGCCTTCTCGCCCGAATTTTTCAAAGTGTTCTCTCCCAGATGAGATGACTCTTGCGTCAATGGCTGGTTTGACCCAAGGATATGAGGCGAGGTAGAATTGTTCGTCGAAAATTGCGTAGTTAGCCATATTTCCCCCTAAAGTGTTGATGAGTTGGAGCGTGAATACCGATTAGTTTTCCATGAATTCGATCGCCGATCGGGAATTTACACAAAACAGATGTTATGAAATGGTTTTAAGTTCCTGGTAAAATGTCAAAGTCAAATTTTTTGACTCAGCAATTATCCGAAGGCTACATTCTGCCTTCACAAATTATGCCTTTTTTCCATCTGTTAATTGCTCGATCGCAAGTTTGATCGGTTCTACAAAACTTGGAACTTTTTTCAGGATTTCTTTCTCAATGATTGGTTAATTTTTAATTATTTTTATCCAATCCATTAATCCTATACATACTAAATAATATTTGTCAAGTTAAATTATGTAAATAAATTTTGGAGTATTTGCTCAAGGAATTTATAAAAAAATGTAACGAAAAATTGCCATAAATTTGTCGAATTGTGTCATGTGCAGGCTCAAATCGCCTAATGGCAAGCGTTTTCTGGTAAAAATGCTTATGGGATAAAAAAATTCCCGATTCCCGAAAACAGCATCTTAAAGGAGCCTAACCGGATGTTCACTCACGTCAAGCCCACCATTCGCCACGTTGTGCCGGAAAACTTGCAGGGGCGATCGCTCATGAAGGTGGTCTATGTCGTACTGGAACCGCAGTATCAAAGCGCCCTGTCGGCAGCGGTTCGATCGATAAACCAAAAAAATCCGAATCTGGCAATAGAAATCAGCGGCTACCTGATCGAGGAACTCCGCAGCCCGGAAAATTACGAGGCCTTCAAGCGGGATGTGGCGGATGCCAATGTATTTATTGCTTCTCTAATTTTCATCGAAGATTTGGCAGAAAAAGTGGTAGCGGCAGTTGAACCGCTGCGCGACAGCTTGGATGTCGCCGTCGTCTTCCCGTCGATGCCAGGGGTGATGCGGCTCAATAAAATGGGCAGTTTCTCGATGGCACAGTTGGGACAAAGCAAAAGTGCGATCGGCGAATTCATGAAAAAACGGAAGGAAAAATCCGGGAGTTCCTTCCAAGACGGAATGCTGAAACTGCTGCAAACTTTGCCGAAAGTGCTGAAATATTTGCCGATCGACAAAGCCCAAGATGCGCGAAACTTCATGCTGAGTTTCCAGTATTGGCTGGGCGGTTCCCAAGAAAACTTGGAAAACTTCTTGCTGATGCTGTCACATAAATATGTTTTCAAAGGACAGGAACAGTTAACTTTTGAAGAGCCCGTTGTCTACCCGGACATGGGAATTTGGCATCCTTTGGCACCGTCGATGTTTGAGGATGTAAAAGGATATCTCACCTGGTACAACGCCCGCAAAGATATTTCGGCAGACCTCAAAGACCCCCTCGCACCTTGCATCGGCTTGGTGTTGCAGCGGACTCACTTAGTCACGGGAGATGACGCGCACTATGTAGCAATGGTGCAGGAATTGGAGGCAATGGGGGCGCGGGTGGTGCCGATTTTTGCCGGCGGTTTGGACTTCTCAAAACCAGTCGAAACTTTCTTCTTGGAAGTTGGGGCCAAAGGTGTTGCACCGCTGCCAATAATTGATGCCGTCGTTTCTCTGACAGGTTTTGCGCTGGTCGGCGGTCCGGCGAGACAAGATCACCCGAAGGCGATCGAATCTTTGAAAAAATTAAATCGCCCTTACATGGTGGCTTTGCCGTTGGTTTTCCAAACGACGGAAGAGTGGGAAAATAGCGATTTAGGCTTGCACCCGATTCAAGTTGCTTTGCAAATTGCCATTCCCGAGTTAGATGGCGCGATCGAACCGATTATTTTGTCGGGAAGAGACGGTGCAACTGGCAAGGCGATCGCCCTGCAAGATAGAATCGAAGCAATTTCCCAGCGCGCCATGAAATGGGCAATGCTGCGCCGCAAACCGAAATTAGATAAGAAAGTTGCGATTACAATTTTCAGTTTTCCCCCCGATAAAGGCAACGTCGGAACAGCAGCATATTTAGATGTTTTCGGCTCGATTTATGAAGTAATGAAAGGCTTAAAAGGCAACGGCTACGACTTGCCCGAATTGCCAGATTCCGCCGAAAAACTGATGCAAGAAGTCATCCACGACGCAACAGCCCAATACCAAACTCCGGAATTAAATGTTGCTTACCGGATGTCCGTAGCCGAGTATGAAGAATTCACTCCTTACTCGGAACGCTTGCAAGAAAATTGGGGCCCGCCTCCGGGACATTTGAACAGCGACGGACAAAATTTGCTGATTTTCGGCAAACATTTCGGCAATGTGTTTATCGGAGTGCAACCTACTTTTGGATATGAAGGCGATCCGATGCGGTTGTTATTCTCTCGTTCCGCCAGCCCGCACCACGGTTTTGCTGCTTACTATACATATTTGGAGCGCATTTGGGGTGCGGATGCGGTGCTGCACTTTGGCACTCACGGTTCGCTAGAATTCATGCCCGGTAAGCAGATGGGAATGTCTGGGGATTGTTATCCCGACAGTTTGATCGGCAAAATTCCCAATATCTATTATTACGCCGCCAACAATCCCAGCGAGGCAACAATTGCCAAGCGCCGCAGTTATGCTGAAACAATCAGTTATCTGACTCCTCCGGCTGAGAATGCTGGTTTGTACAAAGGTTTGCAGGAACTCAGCGAGTTAATTGGTTCTTATCAAACTTTGAAAGAGACTGGCCGCGGTGTGCCGATTGTGGATGCGATCGTCGAAAAATGCCGTTTGGTGAATTTGGACAAGGATATCGCGCTACCTCCCGAACAAGAAAGAGGGGTTGCTGCGGGAATGACGGCCCAAGAACGGGACAATTTAGTTGGCTTGGTTTACCGCAAGTTGATGGAAATTGAGTCGCGGTTGTTACCTTGCGGTTTGCACGTTATCGGTAAGCCGCCGACTGCGGAAGAGGCGATCGCAACTTTGGTGAATATCGCCAATTTAGACCGCGAAGAAGACGGACTGATCAGCTTGCCACGGATTATTGCTAACAGTCTCGGACGCGATATCGGCGAAATTTACACAAACAGCGACAAAGGCATTTTAAGTGATGTCGAATTGTTGCAAAATATCACCTTGGCCTGTCGGGATGCCGTTGGCGCTTTGGTGAAGGAACAAACCGACGCTGAGGGTAGAGTTTCCCTTGTTTCTAAGTTGAATTTCTTCAACATGGGCAAGAAAACACCTTGGATTGAAGCTTTGCACGCCGCAGGTTACAAAAAGGTCGATTCAGAAGCGATTAAACCGCTGTTTGAGTATCTGGAATTCTGCTTGCAGCAAGTTTGTGCCGACAACGAATTAGGCGCTTTGTTGCGCGCGTTAGAAGGCGAGTATGTTCTGCCTGGCCCCGGTGGCGATCCGATTCGCAACCCGGATGTTTTGCCGACTGGCAAGAATATGCACGCTTTGGACCCGCAGTCAATCCCTACAACGGGGGCGGTTAAGTCTGCTAAGGTTGTAGTCGATCGGCTGTTAGAAAGACAGCGCGTTGATAACGGCGGAAATTACCCAGAGACGATCGCCGTTGTGTTGTGGGGAACCGACAACATCAAAACCTACGGCGAATCCCTCGCCCAAGTAATGTGGATGGTGGGAGTGAAGCCAGTTCCCGACGCTTTGGGCCGGGTAAACAAACTCGAATTGCTTTCTTTAGAAGAGTTGGGACGCCCTAGAATCG
>JAICRN010000147.1 GCA_025937335.1 Microcoleus sp. TY_ISSM_2_bin.22 | reverse complement strand
CGCTCACGATTTAGGGGCTAATGATATTCGCACTTTATGGCGCGTATTTTTACCATTAACAACTCGCGGCATCGTTGCAGGCTCTATTTTAGTTTTTGTCCCTGCCGTCGGCGCTTTCCTCACACCGGATATATTAGGTGGTTCTAAAACAGTCATGGTGGGAAATTTGATTCAAAATCAGTTTATGAAAGCCCGCGATTGGCCTTTTGGATCGGCGCTTTCTATGCTGTTGACGGTAATCATATTGATTCCTGTGTTAATTTACTTCCGCGTGTCTGACGAAACTTAAACAGGTAGATTGAGATTTACAGTTGGGTGGGGGCGGGTTTATGAGATTATTGGTCTTAGGCACAGATTGTCTGTAAAACCCGCCCCTACAGGCGAACCTATTTTTGACTAATGACTAAACTAGATTTACTCGTGCGGGCGATCGGCAAAAAGTGGCTTTGGGTACAAGCTGCACTAGCATTTGCCTTTCTTTACTTGCCAATTCTCATCTTAATTATTTACTCCTTTAACGCCTCCCGATTCAATGCCGTTTGGCGCGGCTTTACCCTCGATTGGTACCGCAGTTTGTTTAGCAATGCAGGCGGGACGATTGCTACGAGTAGCAGCGCCGGAATTGTGACAGCCCTCAACAACAGCTTGCTAATTGCAGCTATTTCGACTGTGTTAGCCACAATTTTTGGTACAACGATCGCGCTAGCGCTGGAACGCTTTCATTTCCCGGGGCGCAAAACAGTAGAAGCTTTACTGTTTTTGCCGATTATCATGCCCGAAATTACGATCGGCATTTCGCTGCTAGTTTTCTTTACCCTAGTATTTCGGATCGTAGAAAATCTCACGGGAATTCGCCTCAATCTCGGCTTACCTACCGTAATTATCGGTCATGTTGTCTTTAATATTTCCTTTGTGACTATTACTGTCAGGGCGCGTTTGGCGGAACTCGATCCGATATTAGAACAAGCAGCTTTTGACTTAGGCGCTAACGAATGGCGGACTTTTTGGCGCATCACTCTCCCTCTAATTGGGCCCGCTATTTTCAGCGCGGCACTGCTGGCTTTTACTCTGTCGCTGGACGATTTTGTTGTCACATTCTTTACCACCGGCGTCGGTTCGGTGACGCTGCCACTATTTGTTTACGGCATGATAAAATTTGCAGTAACGCCAGCGATTAATGCCATTTCAACTTTGATGTTGTTCGCTTCCTTATTGCTGGTTTTATCATCGTTAAAAGCTCAGAAAAGTTAATTTTTTTGCTTTCTGTGTCATAATTATTGTCGTCTGCAACTAACACAACTTATGAAACGCCTGCTGACTTTCCTAATTTTGTTCGTGATAAGTGCAACAGTGGCTTTTGGCTGTAGCCCCACAGGTGGCAACCAGCAGCAAGTGCTCAGCATTTACAATTATGCAAGTTATATCGCCCCAGAAGCGATCGCCCAATTCGAGAAAGAAAACAATGTTAAAATTCAATACGACACTTTCGAGAACAGCGACGCACTCTATGCCAAACTCAAACAGGGAAACCCCGGTTACGATTTAATATTTCCCGCCGATTACATGGTGAAAATCATGAGCGCAGAAAATATAATTGAGCCGCTGAACTTAAACAATATTCCCAACCAAAAAAACCTCGAACCTAAGTTTCTCAATCAAGCTTTTGACCCGGGGAACAAATATTCCCTGCCCTACCAGTGGGGAACGATGGGAATTGGCTACAACGTGAAAACAACCCAGGGAGAAATTAACAGTTGGGGGGCGATGTTCGATTCTAAATATACCGGAAAAGTCGCGTGGCAAGACGATGCCAGATACACATTTGCAGTAGTTTTAATGTATTTAGGATTTGACCCAAATACAACCAATCCCGAAGAGATTAACAAAGCCCGCGATTTGCTGATTAAAAGTAAAAATATCATTGCCGCTTTTGTCCCCGACACCGGTCAAAATCTGCTCGATCAAGGAGAAGTAAATCTGACAATGGAATGGAGCGGCGATGTTTTTCAAGTAATGAAAGAAAATCCCAATCTCCGCTACGCTATTCCCAAAGAAGGAACAATTATCTTTTCTGACAACATGGCAATTCCCAAAGGTGCGCCCCAAAAAGAGTTAGCAGAGAAATTTATTAACTTTATTTTGCAGCCAGAAGTAGGAGCCCAAATTTCCAATTTTATCCACTATGGCTCGCCCAACAAAGCAGCAATCGATCGAGGTTTAATCGACCCGAAAGATTTGAAAAATCCTCAAATTTACCCGCCGTCTGAGGTGTTTGGCAAAATGAAATTATTGCAGGATGTCGGGAAAGCAACCGCATTGTACGATCGAGCTTGGACGGAAGTTAAAGCAGGAGCCGGAAAGTAGATATAAAACAGGTTTCTGGCGGGGCTGGTTTACTTAAATTTTTAGTTTGCATTGGAGTTCCACCATCGTCAAGAACGGGAGCTCCGGCCCGTTCCACAAAACTTAATTTTCTCGCTTCACCGGCCGGAGATCCCGTTCCTAAACAAGTAATTGAGAATGGTGCAACATATCAATTTAACCGGACTCAAAATCAAATTTTTATTACTCACACATACTAAAACAATGCACTCTGTCGAGGTTTTAGAAGTTTCCAAAGTATTTAAAAGTGTCCGCAGTCAAGATTTCTTAGCTGTAGACAATATCAACCTGCAAATTTACGATCGCGAATTCTTTTCTTTACTCGGCCCTTCTGGCTGCGGCAAAACTACAACTTTGCGAATGATTGCGGGTTTTGAAATGCCCACAGCGGGCGAAATTTACATTCACGGCCAACCGATGCAAAATCGCCCGCCATTTCACCGCCCAGTAAATACGGTATTTCAAAACTATGCTTTATTTCCGCACATGACAGTAGCACAAAATGCCGCTTTTGGGTTGGAAATGGAGAATTTGCCTCAGAAAACAATTCGCGATCGCGTTGCTGAAGCCTTAGCATTAGTACAGTTAACCGAGGTAGAAAAACGCTATCCCCGCCAACTGTCAGGGGGACAGCAGCAGCGAGTAGCGTTAGCAAGAGCATTAGTCAAACAGCCGTCTGTTTTGCTGTTGGATGAACCTTTAGGAGCGCTGGATTTAAAATTGCGTAAAGAGATGCAATTAGAATTAAAAAAAATGCAGCGAAAATTGGGAATTACGTTTATTTATGTGACTCACGACCAAGAAGAAGCGCTAACAATGTCGGACAGAATTGCAGTGATGGATGGAGGAAAACTGCAACAAGTCGGGACGCCTGTTGATATTTATGAATATCCTAAAACGCGGTTTGTTGCTGATTTTATTGGGGACAGCAATTTTTTAACCGGGCGAGTAGTAGAAAAGCAAAACGGTCAAATAATCGTGTTGGTTGACCAGCAGTTGCCCGTGTTAGTTGCCACAGCAGAAGATATGCCCGCTGGGAAAGTTGTCACCCTGGTGCTGCGGCCCGAAAAAGCTGCTATATTCCCGGCTAATTATGATGCTGAAAATAGCTGGCAGGGAATAGTAGAAGAGGCTATTTATATTGGCACTGACACGCGCTATACGGTGCGGTTGACTGCTAAAAGTTCGATCGCCCTTCGCCGACAAAACTTGCACAGAGATGACTTGCAGCGATACCAAGTCGGCGACAGCGTTCGAGTTGCCGTGCCGCCGGAAAGTATCTGCATTTTATGAAACTTACATCTTGCACCATTGTCAAGAACAGGCATCTTGCCTGTTCCTAAACAAGAATGGTGCAACATCTCAGTTGAAACGTTCTGCTTAATTCAAACTCCCTTACTCCGGTGATGGCGGAGGAGTTTCGGCTTCGGGCAAGGGAATTTCCGCAGGACTCGATTCCGGCGACGGCGAAGAAGTTTCCGCTTCGGGCGAGGGAATGTCCGCAGGACTCGATTCCGGCGACGGCGAGAGACTCTCGGCCCCAGGGGAGGGAACTTCCGAAGGACTCGATTCGGGGGACGGCGAGGGACTCTCCGAAGAACTCGGGGCGGGAGTTTCCGGCGGTGGCGGAAGTTGTGCGGGCTCTGGCTGGGGGCTTTGGAGGCTTTGCACCCACAAACCTAAAGCGCCGCAGGCCAACATCAGCCCCAACAGCCCCAGTAGGGTCAGCCCGGGCTTTAACTTCGGTTTTTGAATTGGTTCCGGGGCGAGGGGAGTTTCGGGGTACAACAACTGTTTGGACGATTCAGAAAGCTGAGATTCTGGAATCCTCCCGGACTTCTGGAGGGACCGCGGCAGGGACGGCGGCAGCGACACCGAGGCTGACACCGGCGCCACGGTCGGCGCTGAAGCCACGGCCGGATGGAACAGTACCACTCTCTCCGGCGACATCCGACAGTGAGTCGCCACCACAGAGGTGTTGTCATAACCGTTTTTCTCGTTGGCGAGGCGAATCCAAGACTGAACCGCGGCTTCCAAAGACATTTTGCCCTCAAGCACCTCTGGGCCGTAATTCTCCCAATAGCGCTCTACCAAGTCGTTGTCGCTCAAACCGTCGGAACACAGCAGCAGTAAGCCTTCCTCTTCGACAATAAATCGCTGAATCGTCGGGCGCAGGAAATCGGCGTCCCGCGTGCCCAAAGCTTGAGTCAAGGCTCCTGCATCCGATCGCAGTTGAGTCTCCCAGTATAAACTGTGTCCTAGCTGGACTTCCCTTGAGGCTACGTCGTCGTCCACAGTCAGGCGGTGACAGTAATTTTTGCCAATCCAATAAGCGCGGCTGTCTCCAACATTGACTAAATAAAGTTCGTGACTGTTATTCGACGGCAAATCCTCGGAAGTTTTCACTTTTTGAGGCAACTGGAGGGCCATCACCAAAGTCGTCCCCATCCGCTGCCGCAACTCTTTTCCCTGCTCGTTATTTTGAGCGGAAATCACATTATTCACAACTCTCGCTATTTCTTCGAGTTGCTTAATTACCATTGGTGGCGTCATCAACTCTTCTTGTTGAGCGATTTCTGCGAGCAAATTTTGGATTAAAGCTTTCATGGACTGGACGGCTAATTGACTGGCAACTTCTCCTCCTTCGTGGCCTCCAACCCCGTCGCAAACCATTGTCAAATAAGGAATTAATTTGTCATTTCCTGAAGTTTTGCTCGATTGAAAATCCGCAGCAGTTGGATAGCAACTGTCTTCATTTTGGGAGCGCTGCGGGCCGGTATCAGTCATGCCGACTACTTCTAAGTGCAGAGGCAATTTAGCGGCTTGTTCTAACAGTAAATCGTTGAGTTCTAGGGCCAGCGCCTCCAAATTCATGCTGCTGCGGCGCATAAACTGACAAATCTCTCCGAGTCTCGACTGCACCTCCGGCTGGGCCGATTCTACCAAACCTGACCACACATCTCCCAAATCCCGCAGCGTCGGTACAAAATTGCCCCGGTGCAGTTCCAGCAGGCGTACCCGCCAACCTTCCACCCGCAAATTTTCCGGTACCAGCAAACTCGAAGCGACTCCCTGTTCCGACAGCGGCGTCCACAGTTGGAGCATTTGCCACAGCCAGTAAACTTGGCGCGCGGCTGTTGTCCCAGACCAAGCTTCTAAAATAGAGGGATACAGGCGACCGAAATTATTGATGGGCACATTTTCTAACAACACCACCTCTGCGGCTTCCGGTGCTTCCCCCAAAGAACAAAAACCGTATACTTCAGGCGTATGCAGCCGTTGGGGATACAAATGCAGGTAAGGCATAATCCTATCCGGCAGTTGTTCTGGGACGCTTGGAGTCAAAGCTGGACGGCTGTCGAGCCAGATTTGGGGTGCAATGACAAAATATCGATCGGCTATTACCTTACCCGCCGGCACTTCCTCGGCTGCTTGCCCCACCACCCACAAATATCGATAAATTAAATCGGTTTCGCAAGCTGCACAGTGCTGGCGGCCAAAGGTATTGCGTGGCTCGGCACAGCTAAGATTCGGGCAATAAATGGGTTCGGAGAAACTGCTGATCATATCGAAATAGTTTGTGTAAAAAGATTCTGAAGATATATGATTCGCCAGCCCAAATTCATGAGCTTGAGAATAAACTGATTTTAGCCCCTATCAATTTCTTAACTGCCTTTGGGCTCCTAGAAATTGTAGTTTCTGCCAGTCTGCACCGGCTAAAATTGTAATCTAAGTTACTAAAATCTGACTTGGAGTACGATGGAAGCCTCAAGCTGATACCGTGGGGCGAAAAATCGCTTCTTCGGCCCGCAAGTGGCAAACCCTTGCAGAGTCAGTTGTTTGCAATTCTTAAATTTTAAATTTCCAATCTAAGATCTAAATAGTATCACCTATTCTTTTTATGATCTGGACTCCCACGCTCCTTTGGCTGCTAGCTGGGTCTTTGCTCTGTTTGGCAGAGCTATTTCTCCCGACTGCTTTTGTCGCTTTTATGATGGGACTGAGCGCCTTCGCCGTAGCTGGATGCTCTCTCGTTCTACCTTACGTTAATTTACAAATATTTCTGTGGATGGTATTTTCGACAGTTTTTGTGCTGCTGTCCCGGCGGTTGATACCAAAAGGCAAGGCAAGGGCGATCGCAGATTCTCAGGAAGCAAAAACTTTAACAGAAATTCTCCCCGGAGAAGCGGGACGAGTCATTTATGAGGGGAATTCTTGGCAAGCTCGCTGCGAAGATACCAACGCCACCATCCCCCCCAACCAAAACGTAATTGTCGTCGGACGGAAAGGGACTACTCTGATCGTTTTGCCAGAAAATCTCTTACATTCTTAAACAAAATGCGTAATTAATCACAGGCAATTAGTAGTTAGTCATCAGTCATCAGTCAACAGTCAACACTCAACATTTAAAAGTCAACACTCAACATTTATAGGAGGCAACCGTGGAACAATTTTTTTTACTTGTATTTTTAGCTTTAGGTGGCTCAGCCCTCGCAGGTTCCGTCAAGATTATCAATCAGGGAAATGAAGCGCTGGTGGAAACTTTAGGTAAATACAGCGGCAAGAAACTTGAACCCGGTTTGAATTTTGTCAAGCCGTTTCTCGATCGCGTCGTGTACGAGCAAACCATTCGGGAAAAAGTCTTAGATATTCCCCCGCAAGCTTGTATTACCCGCGACAACGTTTCCATCACCGTTGATGCTGTGGTTTACTGGCGCATTGTAGACTTGGAAAAAGCTTGTTACAAAGTAGAAAATCTCCAGTCAGCAATGGTCAATATGGTGCTGACTCAAATTCGCGCCGAAATGGGTCAACTGGATCTCGAACAAACCTTTACTGCTCGTTCTCAAATTAATGAAATCTTGCTCAGAGATTTAGATATTGTTACCGATCCTTGGGGAGTAAAAGTAACGCGGGTAGAATTGCGCGATATTATCCCTTCTAAAACTGTACAGGAATCGATGGAATTGCAGATGGCAGCCGATCGACGCAAGCGGGCGGCAATTCTGACATCCGAGGGCGAACGCGAGTCAGCAGTTAACAGCGCCAAAGGTAAAGCTGAAGCGCAAGTTCTGGATGCAGAAGCCCGCCAAAAAGCGACAATTTTGGAGGCGGAAGCTCAACAAAAGGCGATCGTCCTGAAAGCTCAAGCAGAACGCCAAAGTCAGGTATTGAAAGCTCAAGCTACTTCGGAGGCTTTGCAAATAATCGGCAAAACCCTGCAAAACGACCCCACTGCTCGGGAAGCTTTACAATTTTTGTTAGCTCAAAACTATCTGGATATGGGTCTAAAAATTGGCACCAGCGACAGCAGCAAGGTGATGTTTATGGACCCGCGCAGCATTCCCGCTACGATGGAGGGATTGCGATCGATTGTTGGGGAAGGTAATAAGGCTGATTAGGCAGTTGGCAGTTGGCAGTTAGCAGTTGACTGTTAACTGTTAACTGTTGACTGTTGTTACCTATTACCTATTACCAAATTTAAGATTCTTGAGCGAGACTACACCGATCGCACAATCCGAAAAACTCCAAAGTGTGATAATAAATTTTGAAAGAATGAGATTGTTGCAGTTGGCTTTCTAAGTGGTGAACCGGGCATTCGTCGATCGTAATTGATGCGCCGCATTCGAGACAAGTTAAGTGATGTTGGTCTTGGTGGGCGGCACCGTAGAGAGACTCGCCACTAGCGAGGGTTCTGACGTGAACGAACCCCTCTCGCTTTAAACTGTCGAGGGAGCGGTAAACGGTTGCTAGGCCCATGCTTTGGTCGCTGTTGCGCAGTTCTAAGTAGATATCTTGCGCTGAAAGCGATCTGTTCAGGACTTTGAGCAAGTTTAAAATACGCTCCTGACTGCGGGTGCGGTTGGTTCTCATAATTTTTTGGTGTAATCTGCTGGAGTCAAATCTGTCCCTGTTTCTAGGCTATCTTACTTGGGCTAACCAAATGGCGATCGGCGCGCAGCTCGGTTGTAGAATACAATGGGGCTAACTTTCACATCACCTACCGCAACATTCCCGTGACTCAGAAATATCTTGCCCAAATCTATGTTACCCTCCGCCCTTCGGTTTTAGACCCCGCCGGCACTGCCGTACAGTCTGGTTTGCAACACATGGGATACGACAATGTTGAGCGCGTGCGTATCGGGAAGTACGTTGAATTGACGCTGACTGCTGCTGGTGAGTCGGAGGCCCGCGAACAACTCGATCGCGTTTGCGACCAACTTTTGGCGAATCCAGTTATTGAAAATTATCGCTTTGATTTGACTGAAATTCCTGTTGCTGTGGAGACAGCGGCCGCATAAACGCGATCGTCCCTATGGTGTTTTTAAACCCGGAGATCCCCCCTAACCCCCCTTAATAAGGGGGGGACAAGAGGGTTCTCAAAGTCTTTGTTAAAAAGCGGGGACAAGAGCATTCAAAGTCTCTGTTAAAACGCGAGAACTCAGAACACTCAAAGTCCCCGTTTTTAAGGGGGATTTAAGGGGGATCGAGACTTAGATACAAGCGAGAGAAACATAAGATTTTAGTCTTAAGTTGACACTTCTTGCTTCTTCCTTCCATCCGTTACAAAATCTGTTGCCGAACTTCCTTCAGCTTATGAAATTTGGAGTTATTGTTTTTCCTGGTTCAAATTGCGATCGCGATGTGGTGTGGGTGACTCAAGGGTTACTGCACCAACCAACTCGCATGATTTGGCACGAAGATACCGATATTTCGGATATTGATGTCATTGTAATTCCCGGCGGTTTCAGTTACGGAGATTATTTGCGGTGCGGCGCGATCGCCCGTTTTTCTCCAGCGATGCGGGCTACTGCGGAACACGCGAAACAAGGAAAGCTTGTATTGGGTATCTGCAACGGTTTTCAGGTGTTGACTGAAGCTGGTTTATTGCCCGGTGCTCTGGTGCGGAATGCGGGATTGAATTTTATTTGCGATCGCGCTTCGTTGAAAGTCGAGCGCGGTAATACTCGTTGGACTGCGGCTTATACTACGGGTGAAATCATCGATTTACCGATCGCCCACGGCGAAGGAAACTATTATGCTGATGCGGATACATTAGCAGAGTTAGAAGACCACGAGCAAGTGCTGTTTCGCTACTGCACAGAGGCGGGCAAAATTAGCGCTGCTGGCAATCCCAACGGTTCGTTAAATAATATTGCCGGTATTTGCAATCGCCAAGGCAATGTATTAGGAATGATGCCGCATCCTGAACGGGCATCCGATCCGATGTTGGGCGAAACTGATGGAGTGAAATTGTTCCAAGGGTTGTTGATGGCAACTGTTGCTGCTGTTTTGTAGTTGATATTTGGGGTGTCTATAATTTTAGGAACAGGCAAGATGCCTGTTCCACAACAGATTAAATTTATTGTGGGGTGGGCATCTTGCCCGCCCAAAATCAACAGGCAAGATGCCTGTTCCACAACAGATTAAATTCATCTACAAATAGACATCTCCAATAAT
>JAICRN010000643.1 GCA_025937335.1 Microcoleus sp. TY_ISSM_2_bin.22 | reverse complement strand
GAAGAAGGAAAGAAAGAAGAAGGAAAGAAACAACTATTCCGAATACCCAATGCCCTGTTTTGCCAATGCCCAATTCCCTGTTTTGCGAATGCCCAGGAACACCTAATTTACCTGAAAAAGGCTATACAAGTGACCCAACAGTGAAACTGTTTCTTGCGAAAATCAACCAAAAAAAGGCTGCGTTATTATCATGGTGAGCCAACTTTTAGATGGACGCTATCAAATCATTGAAGTCATAGAAACAGGAGAATTTGGACAAACCTATCTGGCCAAAGATATTCGCCGTCCGGGCGAACCGCAGTGCTTTGTCAAGCACCTGCGTCCCGGTACCAGCGAACCGAAATTAATTAATACTACGCGCCGTCTTTTTCAAAAAGAAGCAGAAGTTCTAGAAAAGCTCGGCCAACACGACCAAATTCCTCAGCTATTCGCTTATTTTGAAGAAAATGAAGAATTTTTCTTAGTTGAATCCTTTGTTGCCGGTCACTCGCTATCAACCGAGATTGTACCGGGCAAGCCTCTAAGCGAAGAAAAAATGATTTCTTTGCTTAAGGAACTGTTAGAAATTTTAGTATTTGTACACGGACAGGGAGTAATTCACCGAGATATTAAACCGGCAAATTTAATCCGCCGCTATTCAGACAACAAGTTAGTTTTGATTGACTTTGGCTCGGTGAAAGAAATTCACATCGCTCAAAGACAAGCGCCGGTAACTGTGCGGATTGGCACGCTGGAATATATGCCCATCGAACAATTTCAATACAACCCGCAACTCAACAGCGATATCTACGCTTTGGGAATGATTGGCATCCAAGCAATGACGGGTTTGCCCGCTTACGATTTGCCGAAACTGCGGGATTTGAAAAATTCTAATAAAGGCGAAATTGTTTGGCGGCATTTAGCCACGTGTTCTCAAGCGCTGGCCGATGTTTTGGACAATATGGTGCGCTACGATTTTCGGGAGAGGTACCAGTCGGCGGCGGAAGCTTTAGCTGATTTGAGGAAAATTGGCGACCGCTCTCGGGCGCGGATTCCCAAGCTGACAATATATCGCGAAGAAGTCGATCGGCGCAGTAGCAGCCGGGGTGAAATTACAGTCGTCGGTCGGAGAATATTAGAAGAATTGCGCGTCAGTTTGGAATTGTTGCCAGAAGAAGCAGAGGCGCTCGAAGATGAGGTATTGAACCCTTACCGCAAATACAGGGAAAAAGGCGAGCGCTACGAACAATCGCTGCAAGAAGCAATGCAGCAAGAATATCCGTTTTCTGTGGAAACTCGCGACGAGTTAAAACGTTTGCAGCAAGTTTTAGGACTTACCGACGAAGATGCCGCGAGAATCGAAGAATTAGTCGTTCCTAAATCTTTATTCGCTAAATTGTACAAGGCGATCGCCACAGTTTTGGAGGGACACCGCAACCGCAATCCGCCATCAGCCAGCATTGCCACTCCACTCGAATTGCAGGCAAGTCCGGCGGTATCCCGGCAGGGAAATTGGAACGGAAAAACCGATTTGTCGTTAGCGCAGCCCGCCCCTACGGAGGCTACGCCAACGGAGAGGATCGGCAGCGCAACAGCGATTGTCCCTAAAGAAACTCGCAAATTCAATCCTTATCTCGCCGGGGCAACGATTGCAGCTATCTTAGCTGCGATCGGCGGAATTTACGGATATCTCAAGTGGCAAGAATGGCAGCAGCGAGCCCAGAAAGAATCCCAACAGCTCAATCAAATTGAAGCTCTTTATAAAGCCAGCAATTATGAAGGCTGCATCAGCCAAATACCAACAATTGCCAACACTTCCAGCAGCTATTCGTCCGCTCAGGAGTTACAAGAACAGTGCCAAGCAGGTCTGCGGTGGAAGAACGCCAAAGTCAAAAATTTCGCTCAGCATTCAGATGCCGTTGGGTCTGTTGCTTTCAGTCCAGACGGCTTAATGTTAGCCAGCGGTTCTAAAGACAAAACCATCCAAATTTGGGATTTAGCTACAGGCAAGTCGATCCGCACTTTTCCAGGAGATTCCTCCACTATTTGGTCGGTTGCTTTTGACTCAAACGGTACGAAACTGGCTACTGGCACCGGTTTTTGGCGAGTCATGCTGTGGGATTTGAAAACAGGGCAAGTGATTCGCAGTCTCGACCACACTGCTTCTGTTTGGTCTGTCGCTCTCAGCCCCGACGGACTGCTAGTGGCTAGCGGCAGCGGAGACAAAACCACAAAGATTTCAGATGTAGCAACTGGCAGTTTGATTCAGAATTTGCCAGACCATACAGATTTTGTTTATTCTGTTGCTTTCACTCCCGATGGAAAAAGTTTGGTTAGCGCTTCTAAGGATAAAACAATTACAATTGTTGATGTAGCAACGGGGAGGTTGCTAAAAACTCTTCAGGGACACGGCGAGCCGGTGAGGTCAATTGCTATTAGCCCTGACGGCAAGACAATTGTTAGCGGTTCCTACGATGAAACTATTAAAATCTGGAATCTCGAAAATGGAGATTTAATTCGCTCTATCAAGGGACATTCTGATGATATTGTCTCGGTTGCTATCAGCCCGGACGGGAAGTTTATTGCCAGCGGGAGCAAGGATAAAACTATTAAAATTTGGGATTTTGCTACCGGAGAATTGCTGAATACTTTGACGGGACATTCTGATGAGGTTTATGTGGTGACTTTTAGTCCTGACGGCACAACTATTGCTAGCGGTTCTAAAGACAATACTATTAAGTTGTGGCTGAGGTAATACCATTTTAGATTTTAGATTTTAGATTTTAGATTGGAATGACTTACTGCTTAATGGTTGGGAACTTCCCTACACTTACATCCTTGTGAGGAACTGGTGTAATTAGTCATTGGTCATTTAATTGCTATATATAATTCAGCTCGTTGTTTAAGGCTTTGGGAAAGTGCAAATAAGGTGTTTCTAATTCGTCCTCAGTTGGAAAATTTTCAGTTGAGTGATCTCGGATTTGAAAAAAGTAGTAGAGGTTAGCCACAGTTAAATGGAATATTTCTTTCCAACTCCCAATTTGATTTTTAAATAATACCATTTTGCCAAATAAGTGCTACAATGTCAGAAAATTAAGGGATTTTTTATGAATGTCAACTATTAAGAAAGAATTGATGCAACTGTCAAGGAATTGAAAATAATTTTGTCACAACAACGAAGTGTAATTAATCGACAAAAAATCCAAGCACTTTATTGCTTAAAAGCTGGCTATAGTCTAAGTCTGACAGATGTAGCTGAACGTTTAGGGGTACATAGAGTTACTGTACATAGATGGTTAAAAAATATAGTATTGGCGGTCTATCAGGATTGTTAGAAATACGGCAATCAACGGGTAGACCGCGAGTAATTCTTGCAG
>JAICRN010000125.1 GCA_025937335.1 Microcoleus sp. TY_ISSM_2_bin.22 | reverse complement strand
TGAAGGTTCCTGACGTGTTGCTGTCTGGCAATCACGCAGAAATTGCTCGCTGGCGCAGGGAACAGCAAATTGAAAGAACTCGATCGCGCCGGCTGGATTTGTACGATCGGTGGTTGGAGGAAAGGGGAGAATAGGAGAAGGGAGAAAGAAGAAGTTATCTCATATGATTTATCGGGCAAACTTATAGCCCAATTCGATCGACAACGCCGATTGTTGTAACACTTCTGCCGATTGAAGCTTTCAAACCTTCAGCAGCTAAAAGCGGTTTTAGTCGATCTGTCTCAAATTTAGTTCCGATCAAAACAGAACCAGGCATCTTCTTTTTTAGCTTCATAGCTTCAGCTAAAGACAACGACATAGCCTCACGCAGAATTTTTGTTACAACTGTTGTACGTTGTTCTTTTTCCAATAAAATCAAATTCCAAGTCCCTGCTTTTGCTAAAATCTCTTCTCTCATTTCGTTAGGCATAGCATCATTATCATCTAAATCGATTGCCTCCTCGCAATGATGGCAGTCATAACATAGATGCCATAAATTTTTTTCTCAAAGACTGATTGACCAACCAACATCTGTACGTCTTTGTCACAATTCCCACACAGTCGGTCAATTAAGACCATACTTTTTCACTTAGATCCGCACAAATATGAAATAATTGTCTTTCGATATACTTCCAAAACCTAAATTTTACATGAACATCCGCATCGGCAACGGCTACGACATTCACTGCTTAGTTCCAGAACGCCCCCTCATCCTCGGCGGCGTCCACATTCCCCACGAATTAGGCTTATTAGGACACAGCGACGCCGACGTACTTACCCACGCTATCATGGACGCGATGCTCGGAGCTCTCAGTTTAGGAGATATCGGGCTGTATTTCCCTCCCACTGACCCGAAATGGAAAGGTGCTGATAGTCTCGTATTGCTGGCACAAGTCAATCAGTTAATATTAGATAAAGGCTGGGAAATCGGCAATATTGATTCGGTGGTGGTGGCGGAACGTCCAAAGCTGAAACCGCATATTGAGCAAATGCGCGATCGGCTTTCTGCTGTCCTACAATTAAAACCCGACCAAATCGGCATCAAAGCTACTACAAACGAAAAATTAGGGCCGGTGGGGAGAGAAGAAGGAATTGCAGCCTATGCTGTAGTTTTAGTATCCAAAAATTAAAAAAGTGGTTTGATAGTAGAAGTTGAATTTACTTAAACTTATACGCTAGGAAGGCTGAAACCATGCAAACTGAAACCTTGGAAGTAGAATTACCCATAGATGCGGATATTATCGCGTTGGATAAGGACGATCGCATAGTCGTGCTAATCGAGGTCAAAATTAATCAAGGTAAAGAAAAGGCAGCCAAACAGAGCATTATCGAGCGCGCGCTCAAACAAATAAAACATTTCCTCTCAAAGCTCTCCGAAAAAAATGTGGTAATTCCTTATGCTATGATTGTCACTCTAGAAAATATAATGGTTTTTAAATGGGACGGGACTGTTTTGTCTGAAGCTGTTTTATCGTTAAAAACGGCTGACATCCTTCACTATTATGACTCAAAATTAGGCGATCAGCGGATATTTGTGCCATACCTAACTAGGCTGATTGAAGCATGGTTGCGTGACTTAGCTTATAATTGGAAGTCTGAGATTCCACCAGCATCGCAACAGATAGCAGCAATCGGTTTGCTGCCGCTGCTAGCAGGTGGAACAACAAAGTCAGAGGTAAAAATTGGTGGCGATTTTATATATAGAAACTAACTTTTTGATGAGTATTGCTACAGGGCGCGATCCTGATGCCAATAACTTGTTACTGAGTGTACCAACATTAGTCCGCATTGCCATACCTGCTATTTGCTGCATGGAAGCTCTCTCGGCTTTAGAAGACGAGATCAAGCGCCGCAACCGTTTTGCAGATGAACAGAAAAAACAAATTAGCCAGCTCAAGCGCGATATTACTTCGCCTTATGCTAAGTCTCTTTTATTCCATGTAGAAGAGTCTTTGAATGAAAATGAAGGATTGCTCAATAATATTAAAGTACGTCTTTTTGAGGCTCTTGAATTATTGGCTGACAATGTGGAGATGATGGAACTAACAGCAGATACACTGCGAGAAAGCTTGAATACAGTTTTTATTGAAGAAGATCCGACAGACAATTTGATTCTCCACTGCATCTTGAATCACGCACACTTACACGCTCATGAAGTCAAGGTTTTTTTGAGCAATAATACAAAAGAATTTAGTGTAGCGGAAGTTCAAGAGGCTTTGCGGGAAGCCGGGATAACCAAGTATTTTTCGCGCACTGAAGACTTTCTCGGTTGGTTACAATCTCAGTCATAGTTGCACGCAGGTGGTAAACTAAAAAATTATGAAAATTTCTATGATGCTACATTCAAGACTGCGCTGGCTGGCGATTTTACTGGCGGCAATTGCAACTATAACTCTGTCTGCGTGTACTCCAGCCCGATCGAACTTAGTAAACAGACTCATCGTTCCCACCCCCAGCGGCCCGGCCACCTTTAACTACCCCCTAAATCAGTCTGCATACAGCGTTTTTGGCTATATGTACGAGGGATTGATCAACGAAAACGGCTTGACATCGAAGCTAGAACCCGGTTTAGCCGAGTCCTGGGAAGTTTCTAAAGATGGCAAAAAGATTGTCTTCACCCTGCGAGAGGGGTTGAAATGGTCGGACGGGGAACCGATGACTACTGATGACATTATCTTCAGCTATGAAAAGATTTATTTCAATGACAAAATTCCTAGCGGTTTGAAAGATATTCTGAGGGTTGGCATCAGCGGCCAATTTCCCAAAGTCAAAAAACTCGACAGCCGCCGCGTAGAATTTTCTGTTGCAGAACCCTTTGCTCCTTTTGTTAGATATGCTGGGGGAATCCCGATTTTACCAGCTCATATTTTACAGGAAGCTGTCGAAAATACAGATGCAGACGGCAAGCCTAAATTCCTGAGCACTTGGGCCACGGATACTGACCCTAAAAAAATTGTCGGCAACGGTCAATACCGAATGCTGAGTTATACTCCTAATCAGCGCGTTGTTTTGGAACGAAATCCGTATTTTTGGCGCAAAGATGCTGAGGGAAATCCTCAACCTTACATCCAGCAAATTGTTTGGCAAATTATCGAAAATACTGACAATCAACTGCTGAATTTTCGCTCGGGCGATTTGGATACTTTGAACGTCGAGCCGGAAGTGTTTCCGCTGCTGAAACGGGAGGAAAAACGCGGCAAATATACGGTCTTCAACGGCGGTCCGGATACTGGCAGCGTCTTTATGTCTTTCAATCTGAATAAGGGGCGCAATGCTCAAAATCAGCCGTTTGTAGACCCAATTAAATCTCGGTGGTTCGCGACTAAGGAATTTCGGCAGGCGATCGCCTACGGCATCAACCGATCCGCCATGACTAACAATATCTATCGCGGACTTGGCGCGCCGCTGCATTCCCCAATTCCGGCGCAAAGCCCGTTCTACCTGTCCCCAGAACAGGGATTGAAAACTTACAGTTTCGACCGGCAAAAAGCGAAAGAGTTGCTGTTAAGTGCTGGTTTCAAGTATAATAGTAACGGCGAATTGTTGGATGCTGATGGCAACAAAGTGCGATTTACTTTGTTGATGGCTGCAGGTAAAAAAGTTCGGGAACAAATGGCAACGCAAATTAAGCAAGACTTGGGCAAACTGGGGATGCAAATTGATACGCAGTTCCTGAGTTTTAACACTTATGTGGAAAAGCTGCGCCTGACGCGGAATTGGGATACTTACCTCGGCGGTTTTACGGGAGGTACTGAACCGCACAGCGGCTACAATATTTGGTCTGTTAACGGCACTTTGCACAGTTTCAACCAGGGCCCGCAAGCCGGAGAACCGCCGATTAAAGCTTGGGAAGTGTACGACTGGGAGCAGAAAATCGATGACCTTTACGTGAAAGCTTCCCAGGAGCTTGATGAGGCAAAGCGCAAGGAAATTTATGCTGAAACGCAGCAGATTATAGCCGAACAAGTGCCTTTTGTTTATATGGTAAATCCGCTGACTTTTGAGGCGGTGCGCGATCGCGTTTCGGGAATTCGCTACAGTGCCCTCGGCGGTGCTTTCTGGAATTTGTACGAGTTGAAAATAGCAGAATAGTCAGTCGATTTTAGATTTTAGATTTTAGATTGTAGATTTGATTTACTCTAAAGATGAATCTGGGAACTTGAACCTCAGTCTAAAATTTAGGGTCGATCGCGACAGAAGTCGGGGGCGTGTATCCGTTTTTGGGCGGATCGTTAATCAGCAGTTATTAGTCAGTCATTAATTAATGGAACCTGAAATTTTACAGAAGTTACTCGAATCTGTGGCGGCAGGCGATATTAGCCCGATCGCAGCTTTGGATAAATTAAAGCATTTTGACTTTGAACAAGTCGGCGATTTTGCCAAAATTGACCACCACCGCACTCTCAGAACCGGTTTTCCTGAAGTAATTTGGGGCCCGGGGAAAACCCCCGACCAAATTGTTGAAATTATCGAGGCGATGCGCGGGCGAAATTCTGCGGTGATGGCGACGCGAATCGAACCGGAAGTTTTCGAGCAATTGCAGCAAAAAATACCCGATTTGTGCTACTACCAAAAGGCTCGAATTTGTGCAATTTCTGCTAATTCCCCAAGTCCGCAGCATCAGGGTACTGTTACTATCATCAGTGCGGGAACGGCGGATTTACCTGTAGCGGAAGAGGCAGCAGTTACTGCGGAACTTTGCGGTTTTCAGGTGCGGCGTTTGTGGGATGTCGGAGTTGCCGGCATTCACCGCTTGCTGAGCAACCGGCACGTGATTGCCGGTGCTGATGTGTTGATTGCGGTGGCGGGTATGGAAGGTGCTTTGGCGAGTGTGGTTGCGGGTTTGGCAGATTGTCCGGTGATTGCTGTGCCGACGAGTGTGGGTTACGGCGCGAGTTTTGGCGGGATTGCTCCTCTTTTAACTATGCTCAATTCTTGTGCGGCTGGTGTGGGGGTGGTGAATATTGATAACGGGTTTGGGGCGGCGATTTTGGCTTGTCAAATTCTCAGAACTGCTGGCAGAGTCGGAAAAAGAGGAGAGGGGGAGAAGGGGAGAGAGGGGGAAGAGTTAGAAACCCCCTCTATCAGATCGGACTAAGACCAACTCTCACAGGACGATCGATTTTTAGGGTGCATCTTGCACCATTCTCGCTTAACAGGCTTTCGGGCCCGTTCCGCGAAGAGTGAGTTTTCTTGTGGGGTGGGCAGGAGATCCCGCCCCTAAAAAATCTAATTGAAAATGGTGCAACATCTCAGGTCAATCAGACTCAGTTATTGAAACTTTATTGAAGATTTCCAGCAGTAGAGCACCTTACTATATATGCCAGTTGCGTCCAGGACTGCCAGACTCGGAGGTTGAAACCGCGTCTAAACTTGCCTCTCGTCCCAGCAGAGGGCGACTAAAAAATACAGGAGGTATTATTAAAGCCGGGTTTGATATTACTTGCTGCCCAGCCAAATCGGATAAGCAGAAGAATCCTCAGCTTTCAACTTTTGCGCCTGATAACTCTTGCTAGTCCAACTAGCTACTGTTTGCAGGCTTTCTGTCAAACAACTTTCGCTGCCAAACGCTTCAAATCCCAAAGTCCACCACCCGCTGCCGTTAATGTTCAACTGAGTAAGTTCCACGGTGCAACCTTGGGGAATTGGGGCTTCCACAGGGACAGACATCAGGGAACCAGGGGCCGAAACTTGGTAAAGACGCTGCGCTCGCTTTTTCTTGACTCCTACCCACTTTCCTGTCGCCACAATATCGGCCGGTATCGGTCCGATGGTGTCGGCACAAACCCACTTGAGCCACTTCTCGGCCTTACCTTCCCAGCGGTTGCCGAACTGCATCGCCCCCAACTCTCCCTGACGCCACTTTACCTCCAAGGTTTTCCCGCGCAGCTTCACTCCCAAGTAGTCGCAGTTAGGTACTAGCAAATATATGTCTTCCCGCTCTTCAGGAGGCGAAAGATACGCGCCGAGACTCTCGCTTCCAAACCATTGACCGATCGATTTTGGCAGCGCACCGCTATAAAACCACCGCATTTCCAGACTGGCCCGCATAAATTTTTCCTCCGTTCCACAATTTTTGTCAAACCCAGACTGGATTTGCCACACACCATCGACTTTTGTGCCTCTCCACTCTATCCTCCCCCCTCCGGGGCCCAGAGTCTACAGTACACAGTCCGATCGGGGTCTTTAAAAAAAAATTCTCACAATCCTTTACATATCTTCATAAGTCTGTTACATTTATTTACGGTACCTTAAAAACAATTTAGGAAAAAAAACATGACTAACAGAGGCTTAATGCTGGACGACGAAGGCAAAATGAACAATTTTGCGATCGAGCCCAAAGTATACATTGAGGATCAAGCCCGCACCGGCTTTACCCCTTACGCAGAACGCTTAAACGGCCGCCTTGCCATGATTGGTTTTGTTTCTCTCTTGGCTTTAGAAGTTTCTACCAAACACGGACTGATTAGCTGGCTGACTCACCTGTAATGATTTTGTTAAAAATTAGACTATACGGCTATGCCTCGCGGGCGGTACACTAACGGCGAGCATAGCTTAACTATTTTTAGGGGTAAGGTTTGGTGAGACAATTAAAATTAAATATTTTAGTGTTACCCTACCCGTAAAAATAATGCTCAAACGAATTGCGGCAATACTTCTGGTTGTTCTCAGCCTTACCTTGACCGGTTGTGTGTCTAAAGTCACCGGACTCAAAAGCTACGTTGATACTGGCGACGGCTATCAATTTCTCTATCCTAACGGCTGGCTGCCGATCGCGGTTTCTAACGGGCCTGATGTGGTGTTCCGCGATTTGATTCAGCAAACCGAGAACGTCAGCGTGGTAATCAGTCCAGTCCCGGAGGGCAAAACTCTGGCGGATTTGGGATCGCCGACGGATGTGGGATACAAGCTCAGCAAAAGTGCGATCGCCCCGGCTGATTCGGGCCGCGAAGCTGAATTAGTCAATGCAGAAGCTCGCGAATCGCGATCGAAAAACTATTACATTTTAGAATACGCCGTTAAGTTGCCAAACCAAGAACGCCACAACTTAGCGAGTGTAGCCGTCAGCCGCGGCAAACTTTTTACGCTTAACGTTTCCACTACCGAAGAACGCTGGCCAAAGGTAAAAGAAGCTTTTGAGAAAGTTGTTAAATCTTTCTCTGTTTATTAGGTTAAAAAGTAGTTGGGAATGGGGAATGAGAGACTGGGGGTTGGGGATGGCGAATAGTTTCTTTTTCTTCCTTCTTCTTTGTTACCTCTTCTTTCTTCCTTCTACCTTCTTAACTAACTTATGAAAATTCCAACTGTTGTTTTAGCTTCAGCTTCTCCGGCGCGCCGCAGCCTGCTAGAAAATGCTGGCATTCAAGCTGTGATTTGCCCCAGCGACTTTGATGAAGGGCAAATACAAATGAGGGATGCCACTAAATTAGTGCAAGTTTTAGCAGAGGGAAAAGCTGAGGCTGTAGCTAAGTTTTTACTGGCTAATTCTCACCCGCAAATCCGCAATCCAAAATCTTGTTTGGTGTTGGGATGCGATTCAATTTTGCTGGTAGATGGCGAAATTCACGGCAAACCGAAGGATGCCGAAGAAGCAATCTCGCGATGGCAAAAAATGCGCGGTAAGGTTGGCGAACTCTATACGGGTCATGCTTTAATTGATACTAGATTTGATGACTTGGAGGAGTCAAGGTCGCGATCGCTCATTCGCTGCCAAGTTACAAAAGTTCATTTTGCAGAAGTTACCTCGCGCCAAATTGCGGCCTACGTCGCTACTGGGGAACCGCTGCAATGTGCGGGCTGTTTTGCACTCGAAGGTAAAGGCGGCTTTTTTGTGGAAAAAATCGAAGGATGTCACACGAATGTGATTGGTTTGAGCTTACCTTTGCTGCGGCAAATGCTCAGCGAAATGGGATATGATGTGGCGGATTTTTGGCAATCTTAAAAATTTTAGGCTGTGCCATGCCGACTGGTTGAGTTTGTAGTTTGTAGGGTGCGCAATGCGCACCTTACGCATTAAAGTTGGTAACTATCCAAGGGCGATCGAGCTTTCAGACACAGAGGTAAACTGAAGTAGATCCGGCGAAACATCCTTCACCAAACCCAGAATATTTCCGGTACTAGCTTCTCGAATCACCGTCGCCTTAGTATTTAAAATTCTAAAATCAGCCGTTCGAGGAATTCCCGGAGGAAAAGGCCCGCTGCTGTCATAATCTCTGGCATCACCAATTGTTAAAAACCTTTCGCTCAAAACAATATCATTTCGCGTCAATCCAGATGCCAATCCAATTACATCACCTTGAGCGGGATTGTAATCGAGAATAAAATCTGCGGGCACTTCATCTACATCAAAATTGCCACTAGGCGGCGGTTGAATGGAACCAATTTCCTCCGAAGTTGCTCCCGCTTCTGTGCGGAGGACAAACAAATCAGCGCCTTCTTTTCCCCAAAGTCTATCAATTCCAGCATCGCCGATTAGAGTATCGTTTCCACTCTCTCCTACTAAAGCATCATTCCCTTTACCGCCGCGAATAAAGTCATTGCCCGTGCCTCCATAAGCGTAGTCATTGCCTTGATCTCCGCTGACTAAATCGTTGCCGCATTCTCCGTAAAGTATGTCAAAATCTTGGCCGCCGCGAATAGTATCGCTGCCGCAACCTCCGATTAAAGTATCTATGCCGCTGTTGCCGTTCATTAGTTCCGCAGCACCTGAACCTCTGACAAAATCATTGCCGGCTAAGGCCCGCAAACCTCCGGGAATGTTGCGGAGGATTCCATTTGCGAGTTGAACTATATCGTCGTTCGCAGTGAGGTCAAAAAAGTTGGGATCGCTACCAGGATTTAATGGCCCAGTTAGCAATCTAATGTTGGGGGGATCGGCAATAATTAGGTCGGAGTTTTCAGCTAACGCTCTAATTTCTCCGAGAGTTGTTTCTGACATCGTAGCTTTCTCCTGTTTGGATTGACTTTGTTGACATTCTGATTTTAACAAAGGTTCCAATTAGAAAATCTGCGTGAAGTTGCGGTGAAAAAAATTAAATTACTGTCAAAATTGCCCACGCTAGTTATGCAACAAGCCTAGCTTATTGACAGCAGACGACCCAAATCCGCAAATATTTTGAACTGTGCACCAATAATTCTGGGGATCGCGTACTCTATTACCCGTCAGCAGTCAGTGTGAGAAAACCCACAGACTGCAAAATGCGATCACACTTTGAGTAAGGCCAGGAATCATTAATATGCAAGACACTGCGATCGAATTTATTAAAGCCAGAGAAATCCTCGACTCCCGCGGCCGTCCCACCATTGAAGCTGAAGTTTACCTAGCAAACGGTGTTGTCGGACTCGCCCAAGTCCCCAGCGGCGCGTCTACAGGCTCTTTTGAAGCCCACGAACTCCGCGACGGCGACAACCGCCGTTACGGCGGCAAAGGAGTCCTGAAAGCCGTCGATAACGTCGAACATAAAATTGCCCCCGCTTTAGCAAATCTAGATGCGATCGACCAAGCACTGGTAGACAAAACCATGATTGACTTGGACGGTTCCCCCAACAAATCCAACCTCGGCGCAAATGCGATTCTCGGGGTCTCTTTAGCCACAGCAAAGGCTGCTGCCGAGACTTTAGGACTCCCCCTTTACCGCTACTTGGGCGGCCCCTTAGCGAACGTTCTGCCCGTGCCTCTGATGAATGTGATCAACGGGGGCTCTCACGCTAACAATAATGTGGACATTCAAGAATTTATGATTGTCCCTGTGGGTGCGCCATCTTTTAAAGAAGCTTTACGCTGGGGTGCAGAGGTATTTGAATCCCTGAGTAAAGTCTTAAAAGCTGAGGGTTTGCTGACTGGTGTGGGTGATGAAGGGGGTTTTGCACCTAATCTTAAATCCAATCAAGCAGCTTTGGATTTGTTGATTGCAGCTATTGAAAAAGCCGGCTACAAACCGGGCGAACAAGTGGCTTTAGCTTTGGATGTTGCTGCTAGCGAATTTTACAAAGATGGGAAGTACACTTACGACGGTGTGGCTCATTCGCCAGCAGAATTAATCGATTATTTGGATGCTTTAGTGGGGCAATATCCGATCGTTTCCATTGAAGACGGTTTGCACGAAGACGATTGGGACAGTTGGGTAGCGCTGACGCAGAAAATGGGCAGCAGAGTTCAGTTGGTGGGTGACGATTTGTTTGTTACCAACCGCACGCGACTGCAAAAAGGAATTGATTTGAAAGCTAGCAATTCGATTTTGATTAAGCTGAATCAAATTGGTTCTTTGACGGAGACTTTGGAGACGATCGACCTCGGCAAACGGAACAGCTATCGATCGGTCATCAGCCACCGTTCCGGCGAAACTGAAGATACCACAATTGCCGATTTGGCGGTAGCGACTCGCGCCGGTCAAATCAAGACTGGTTCGCTATGCCGCAGCGAACGAGTTGCAAAATACAACCGCTTGCTGCGGATTGAGGACGAATTGGGCGATCGGGCAATTTATGCTGGGTCGAT
>JAICRN010000096.1 GCA_025937335.1 Microcoleus sp. TY_ISSM_2_bin.22 | reverse complement strand
TGAAATTGCGCTGCTGTCGCAAATAGCGCGGCCGAGTATTGCGGTGATTACTAATGTAGGAACGGCGCATATTGGGCGATTGGGTTCCTCCGAGGCGATAGCCGTTGCTAAGTGCGAGTTGTTAGCCGAAATGCCTGCTGAGAGTATTGCTGTTCTCAATCACGATCATCCTAGATTAATGGCAAGTGCGGCGAAAGTTTGGCAAGGAAAAACTTTAACTTACGGGTTAGAAGGCGGGGATTTGTGCGGGGAATTACTAAATAATGATACAATACTTCTAGATGGTATGGAGTTGCCACTGCCATTACCGGGGCGTCACAATGCTGTGAATTATTTGGCGGCTTTGGCGGTAGGAAAAGTTTTAGGTATAGATTGGGAAATTTTAAAGCAAGGTTTGTCTGTGCAGTTACCGGAGGGACGGGCGCGCCGCTACGATTTGCCGCAGGATATTGTGATTTTGGATGAGACTTACAATGCTGGTTTGGAGTCGATGTTGGCGGCCCTGAGACTGTTAGCAGATACTCCTGGAAAGCGCCGGATTGCAGTGTTGGGAACAATGAAGGAATTGGGCGACAGGGCGATCGAATTTCACCGACAAGTGGGAACGGCGGCGCGAGATTTGCATCTTGATGCTTTATTTGTTTTTGCTGATTTTGAGGAAGCGGCGGCGATGGCTGCGGGTGCGGCGGGTTTGCCTTTTGTGGAGGTAGAAGATATTGCCAGTGAGAATTCCCGAGAAGATTTAGCAAGGCATTTAATGGAGTTTGTCACACCGGGCGATCGCATTTTATTTAAGGCCTCTCATTCGGTGGAGTTAAATCGAGTTGTGGAGAAGTTTCGCGCTGATTTTGCTGGGGAATAATATCCTGTCCGCGTCAAGAATTATAATTAAGTTGGTAGTGAGGACTAAAGTTCTTATAAAACTTGCTCAGAGTGAAGTCCTCGCTACAAACCTATGTTTTACACGACGATATGATATCATTTTCCAAGTGCGTGAAGCGGAGCTATCCCGAAGGGAATTGCCCTGCTTCACTCTCCTGACTGAATTTGACTTCTCACCCACTCCCGGAACAAGCGAATTAAAGCATTTTCTTTTGTAGTCCTCCTCAATTCCAAAAAGCGCAGCATCTCAACTTGCGACAAAAAAGGAAAAGTCGGAGACACATCTCTTTCTGTATATTCCTGTGCTTCCAACTGATAAATTATTAAACGATTTCCGTCGTAGCGCCAAACTTCCGGCACGCCTAAACTTGCATATAAAGAAAGTCGATCGATCGAACTACTCGTAACGTCAATTTCCACAACTAAATCTGGCGGCGGATCTTGATTGAGATCGATTTGTTCTTTGTCCCAAATCACATTCTCGTTTTCGATATAGTAGCACTGATCCGGTTCCAAGCCGCGAGCCAAATCCTCCCGCCTGCAAGTTAGAGAACCCAAACTGCAAATTTCAACATTCAATTCATCACTCACACTTTCTACAAAACGTCCCAAGATTTTTTTGTACTTTTCATGGGGTGCTGATGGAGTCATAATTTCTAAATTTCCGCGATCGTAAGTCAAACGAATTCCAGGCTGTTCGGCGAGTTCGTTTACCAGAGATTCATAAGTCTGCCAACTAATGTTTTTCAGCAGAAATCCGGCTTTTGGGGTTTGAATCAGGGTGGCTGTCATGGCTACCTGCCTGGGTTTTAAATTATTGATTGTATATTAGCAAACATTATATTGATGCGAGATCGCCCTTTTAGAGCAATTTTTGAAGCGAGCATCTCTTTCGGCCAGTAAAAAGCATTTTTTAGGAGTGTGAAAATAAAATGGGGATAAGCCCAGGCGCATCTAAGTTTTACTATCAAGTGCGATCGCACTCTTCTGGGGTGTCTCGCCGCGCGAAAAATACAATTTAGATCCGCCTCGGCTTACTCCCCTTGACCAAGGTTAAAAACTAGATTTTTCTAGTTTTTAACCTTGGTGATTGACTGCGACCAATCAATTCGTCGCAGTCAATACATTACTTCGCGGCTTGACGCTCTTTTGCCGCCTTAATCACTTCTTCAGCGATGTTATTCGGACAAGGAGCATAGTGCGAGAAGGACATTGAGAACTGTCCGCGCCCAGAGGTCATAGTACGCAAATCGCTAATGTAACCAAACATTTCGCTCAACGGCACATCTGCCTTGATCCGCGCTCCTGTTTGTCCTGTCTCCTGAGATTTCATCATCCCCCGGCGGCGGTTGAGGTCGCCGATCACGTCGCCCATGTAATCATCTGGAGTGAATACATCGACATTCATAATCGGTTCGAGCAACTGAGGCGCAGCTTTAGGCAGAGACTGCCGATAGGCCGCTTTGGCAGCAATTTCAAAGGCCATTGCTGACGAGTCAACGGGGTGGAAACCGCCGTCTAGTAGGGTGAATTTCAAGTCCAAGCAAGGGAATCCGGCCAAGACGCCTTTTTCGGTGCAGCTTTCAAAGCCTTTTTCGACCGCTGGCCAATATTCTCTCGGCACGCTACCACCTGTCACTTTTGACTCAAACTGGAAGCCGCTTCCAGGCTCACCAGGCTCGATCACGTAGCCGATTTTGGCAAATTGACCGGAACCACCTGATTGCTTTTTGTGGGTGTATTCGTCTTCGAGGCGCTTGGTAATCGATTCGCGGTAGGCTACCTGTGGTTCGCCTACTTCTACTTCGATGCCGTGGGTGCGCTTGAGAATGTCTACTTTGATGTCGAGGTGTAACTCGCCCATCCCCTTGAGAATCGTTTCGCCGCTTTCTAGATCCGTCACCATGTGGAAGGATGGGTCTTCTTGCACCATCTTGGTGAGGGCTGCTCCCATTTTTTCTTCGCCGCCTTTTTGTTTCGGTTTGACCGAAATCGAAATAACGGGATCGGGGAATACCATCGGCTCTAGGGTGGCGGGATTTTTGGGGTCGCAGATAGTGTGTCCGGTGCGGACGTTCTTCATGCCGACGATCGCCACAATGTCCCCTGCTTGGGCCGATTCAATTTCTTCGCGAGAGTTGGCGTGCATCTCCACCAAACGGCTGACGCGCTCGGTTTTGCCTGTGGCTGTGTTGAGTACGGTGTCGCCTTTAGACAGCTTACCGGAGTACAGGCGCGTGAAGGTTAGAGCACCGTAGCGATCGTCCATGATCTTAAACGCGAGTGCCCGCAATGGCCTGTTGGGATCGACAACGGCAAATTCGCCGGTTTCATTCCCATCGAGATCGACTTCTGGCTGCGGTGTGACTTCCATCGGGTTCGGCAGGTAGTCAACTACGGCATCGAGAACCAACTGCACGCCTTTGTTTTTAAACGATGAGCCGCAGTAGGTGGGGAAAAATGCCCGATCGCGAGTACCTTTGCGAATGCAGCGCTTGAGGTCGTCAATGCTCGGCTCGTTGCCTTCGAGATACTGTTCCATTACATCGTCGTCTTGCTCGACGGCCAGTTCGATCAACTTTTCGCGCCAAGCTTCGACATCATCGACCATATCGGTCGGGATATCTTTAATTTTATAGTTCATCGGATCGCCGGAGTCATCCCAGATCCAGGCTTTGCGGGTCAGCAAATCGACTACGCCGCAAAACTTTTCTTCTATGCCGATCGGCAATACCATTACCATCGGTTTAGCGCCGAGGATTTTATCGACTTGCTCGACAACGCGGTAAAAATCTGCGCCCGTGCGATCGAGCTTATTGATGTAGATGACGCGAGCGACTTTGGAATCGTTAGCGTAGCGCCAGTTGGTTTCAGATTGCGGTTCAACTCCACCCGAACCGCAGAATACACCAATGCCACCATCGAGAACCTTCAGCGAACGGTAAACCTCGATCGTAAAATCGACGTGTCCGGGAGTATCGATGATGTTGAGCTGATGCTCGTTCCAGAAGCAGGTAGTAGCAGCGGATTGAATCGTAATACCGCGCTCTTGCTCCTGTTCCATGAAGTCAGTCGTCGCCGCGCCTTCGTGTACTTCACCAATTTTGTGGATTTTACCCGTCAGTTTCAGGATTCTTTCAGTTGTGGTGGTCTTGCCAGCATCTACGTGGGCGAAGATGCCGATATTTCGATAACGAGTGAGATCTTTCATAAAAAAATTCGGGAAGTGGGAAACGAGCGTGGCTTTAGCCCGCTCGTGGGAAACGGCTCGGGGACTTCAATAAGCGAGTGAATCTTTCCATTACACGGGGATTGCTTCATTCAGTGTACTTTTGTGATGTACTTTCGATGGGACAATTACCACCTCAAACCTCGCAACCCGCGATCGCATAATGTTTGCTCCTTTATGAGCCTCCCTTGCGGGGTAATGTTAGCTTCGACCTGGTTATCTGGGCTCTTTCGGCAACACTGTAAAGAGTGACTTTAGCACTGTTTAATTGAAAGCGACAGAGCGAAAAACTAGCTTCGCATTCAAGGAGTGTCGTGACCCAAATAACGGCTGCTCTTGCGAGCGGTCTGGTCAGTACAGCTTGCGAGAGATTTCTCTTGCAAGCTCAGCGGCTCAAGCCCGCTCGTTACTGACAATTACTGTTGAGAGTGAACTACCAGACGCCGACCGTCTAAGCGGTACAGCGCTGGCTTCCTGATTCAACGGGGATAGCGTCCAACAAAACCGAAGTTTTACCAGATCGACTTACATCCCCTCCACAGGCAGAAGCGCTAGTTCCTAACGCCAGAATCCGCAAGGCTTCATTTCTGATGTTGATCGCCGCATTTACATCACGGTCATGATGAGTACCACAATGCTTACAAGTCCATGCCCTAACATCAAGAGTGAGATGCTCAACTTGATTTAGGCAGACATGACAAGTTTTTGAGCTAGGAAACCATCGATCGATCTCAATGTATTGTTTACCTTCACTTTCAGCCTTGTACTTAAGCATTGTGCAAAACATACCCCAGCCAACATCGCTAATCGCCTTGGCTAAGTTATGATTCTTGACCATACCTTTGATGTTGAGATTCTCTACTGCAATAACTTGGTTTTCGTTAACTATCTTGCGGGATAGTTTCTGTAGAAAATCTTCACGACATCTGGCAATTTTGGAGTGAACTTTTGCCACTGCCAACTTTGCCTTTTTAAGGTTTTGACTGCCTTTCTTTTTGCGAGAAAGCTTTTGCTGTTTCCGTTTTAGATTGCGCTGACACTTGACAAAAAATTTAGGATTAGTGAACTTAGATCCATCACTGGTAATCGCAAAATGAGTTAATCCCACATCAATGCCAACAGCTTTATCAACTGGTACTGATTCAGGGTTAGCCTTGCCATCGTCAATCAAGACGGATACAAAGTATTTACCATCAGGATTGCGCGATACAGTAACAGTTTTAATATCACCTTCAAAATCACGATGACGCTTACAATGAACCAATCCGATCTTAGGTAGATTGATGTAGTCACCGTCAACTTTGACGTTTTGGGGATAACTAATCGACTGCCGACTATGTTTTGATTTGAATTTAGGCAACATTGCCTTTTTATCAAAAAAGTTCTTGTAGCCCGCGGATAAATTCAATGCTACTACTTGTAAACATTGAGAATATGGTTCTTTTAACCATTCATATTCTTTTTTGAGAGCAGGAAGTAAGCCTTGTATGTATCCTCTGGACAATCCTTTACCAGTATTTTTATAGGTTTCTTGACACAAGTTTAGAGCATAGTTCCAGAACCATCTCGCACAGCCAAAAGACTTGGCAAGCAAGTTTTGTTGCTCATTTGTGGGATAGATTCTGTACTTGTATGCTTTATACATTTATCAAGAGTGTCGAATACTGATAAGATTATAACAGATAGAATTGATATTGATTCGCTATCGCTCAATTTACTTTCGGGCTGCGCTTTCATCCCGTCCCTCATCCTTGTAAACGGATAGAGTGCGGGACTTCCCGTTCGCGTTAGTTAAATGCGACGAAGCGTCGACCACCCGTGGGCCACTACCTGCAAGCGTGACAAGCGAGGAATCAATGTTGCCTGGGGCCGGCGAGTACAGGTTGGATTTCGTTTTCCCTGTTTCTGGCAGCACTACCTTAATTTTGACACTTCCCCGTCATTCCTGCGAAGGATTTTTGGTTCGATCAGTACGGGAATCCTTACAATCGATAAAAATCACCCACACCCAGGCAAAAATTCTCTCAGAAAATAGGTTGGGTTGAGGTACTCCCAAACTCTCTAAGTCAAAATCGACCCGCTCATCATTCGCTGATATCTCCGCTCCAATTCATCCCGCACCACCGGCCATTGATTCAAACTTTCATCATTCTCAATTACCATTTGAGCCGCCGCCCTCGCCAACTCCAAAACCTCCTGATCCTCCACCAAACTGGCTAAAGCAAAATCGGGCAAACCAGACTGCCGAGTTCCCAAAACCTGACCCGGCCCGCGCAATCTCATGTCCATTTCCGCAATAAAAAAGCCATCTTGAGATTGTTCTAAGACCTTCATTCTCTGCATAGCTTCCCCCGTCTTTGAACCGGGCATTAACAAACAATAAGAACGGTTGCTGCCCCGACCGACTCTACCCCGCAACTGGTGCAGTTGCGACAGTCCAAAACGCTCAGAATTTTCAATCAGCATTACCGTGGCATTCGGCACGTCCACTCCTACTTCAACCACAGTAGTAGATACTAAAATATCAGTTTCTTTGTCTCTAAACTTAGTAATTGCCTCATCTTTGTCCGCACTGCTCATCCTGCCGTGGAGCAAACCCACCTTAAACTCAGGAAATACGCTTTTTTGCAGTTTCTCTTGTTCCTCAATTGCCGATCGCACGTCCAACTTTTCCGACTCCTCCACCAGCGGCAGCACCACATAAACTTGACGCCCGCTCGCCACTTCCCGCCGAATCAAATCGTAAGCTTGGATGCGTTCTTTGGCAGACAGTACAGTGGTTTGAATCGCCTGCCTGCCGGGGGGAAGTTCATCAATTTGACTCACATCTAAATCCCCGTGCAGCGTCAGCGCCAGCGTTCGGGGAATGGGAGTTGCCGTCATCGTCAAAACGTGGGGAGCTTCGCCTTTTTGCTGCAATTTAGCGCGCTGTTGAACGCCGAATCTGTGCTGTTCGTCAATTACCGCCAAACCCAATTTATGGAAATTCACTGTATCTTGAATCAGCGCGTGAGTTCCCACTAAAACGGGCAATTCTCCGGTTTCTAACTGGTTGTGAATTTCTCGGCGCTTGGCTACTTTTGTTGAACCAGTTAACAGTTCGACAGACAAGTGCATCAAGTTAAACCAACCTACCAATTTGCGGTAATGCTGTTCTGCTAAAACTTCTGTCGGGGCCATTAAAGCGGCTTGATAGCCGGATTGAATTGCTGCTAGCATTGCCACGACAGCTACTACAGTTTTGCCAGCACCGACATCGCCTTGCACCAATCTGTTCATCGGTTGCGACGAAGCTAAATCGTTGAGGATGTCGTTAATTACTCTTTCCTGAGCATTAGTCAAGGCAAAGGGCAAGATTTCATAAAAATGTTCGATCAATTTGCCGCTAGGAATGAGGACTGCACTAGCTTGAGCTTTTCTTTGGGTTTGGCGGCGCTTTAAAAGTCCTAATTGCAGGTAGAAAAATTCGTCAAAAACTAAGCGGCGGCGGGCGGCGGCCAAACAATCTCGATCGAGGGGAAAGTGAATATTAGTCACGGCATCGGCTAAACCCATTAAACCGTAACGCTCGCGCAAATCCTCCGGCAGCGATTCCGGCAACATTTTCGCCGCCGGCATTGCAGCCAAAATCGATCGCCTCACCGAACCGGCATCCACCCCCTCCGTCAGCGGATAAACTGGTATTAGGCGGCCGACTTTCATTGATTCGATCGCACCGCCGGAGTCGTCTAATACTTCTAATTCAGGATTTTCTAAAGTAATTCCATATTTACCCTGCTTCACCAACCCGGAAGCTGCCAGCACCGCACCGGTACAATACTCGCGCTTTTTGAATTCTTGCCAGCCGCGATTGCTGTAGCGAGGCCCTGCAAAAAAACGACTAATTTTTATCTCTCCGGTGCGGTCTTTTAAAATTACTTCTAATATGGTTAACTTCTTATTCTTCGGACTAGAAAAGCAATTGCACCGCTTTACTTCTGCGATTAAAGTGACTGTTTCCCCGGCTACTAGCTCGCGAATTTGCACTTGCTTTGCATAGTCGATGTGGTTGCGCGGATAGTAGTAAAGCAAGTCATATACAGTGTATAAACCCAGTTTAGCCAAGCGGTTGCCGTTGGCGGGGCCGATGCCGGTGACGCGGGTTAACTGTTGGTCGAGAGTCAGGCTTGGTGGTGGGGGTGCTGAACTCAGGGGTGCTGTTCGGGGAACGGAAACTGCTGGGGCGGTTGGTACGTCCGGGTTTGCGGGTCTGACTTGTGCTGCTTGTTCTTGCTGGTGGCGAGTTTCTTGTTCCCAAACTTGCTCCATTTGCCTCAGAAAACTGACCGTAATGGCGATCGAATGTTGGCGCTGTTCGAGATCTTTCTGAGGGTAGATGTCAAATTCAGCGGCTAGTTGTCTGGCTCGATCGCGCGCAGAAGCGGCCACAGAACCTGCCAACTGTCTCAAACTCAGGCCCAGAAACTCGCTGAAGCGGTATTGACTGCCTTGGATGTCGTTAAATCCGCGATCGGCTTCTACTGAAAGAGCTTTTTGCAACCGCTGCCATTCTGGTCGATCGATAGTCATATCAATTTTAGATTTTAGATTTTAGATTTTAGATTTTAGATTTTAAATTTTAACTTTTTCTTTTAAGAAGCTTCCACCAAAAAAGTATAACACCGAGAAACCCGGTTTCTTTAAAAAACCGGGTTTCCCAATAGCTTAAAAGTTGTACGTTTTTCCGACTTCCATCGGACTTCTTCCTTCTTCTTTCAACATCCGATCAATCTTCAAACCAACTCGATCGCCAAGCCGACTCAGCGTCCACCACAGCCAGTTCCCGCTGCTTTTTCTGATAATCGCGGCCCAGCGAGTTCAACTTTACAGAGAGGTTGCGAATTTGCTGACGCCAAGCCGAGGTTCCCGCATCGGCAAACTCTATTTCCGACAGCCGCAGTTTAATCGCTGTAATGTGCAGCGCCCTACTACTTAAGGTTTCTGGCAATTTTCGCGATGCTGGTGAGGCATCGGTTTCGATGATTAAGTTTAATAAGTTAGGGGGCCCCGCAACGCTGTCGCCGGAGGATTCAGCACCAGAAGCAGCTTCTAGAACAGGTTCTGGCAATTGACCGGGCAACATTCCCGATTGTTGCAGCAAGCGGTTGGTGTCGCGAGAAAGCAGCTTGAGTATATGGACGATCGACTTTTCAATACTATTTTGCCAGCGCGCCAAACTTTCGGGGGAATTGGCACTTGGCAATTGGTAATTTGCTAATGAAAATAGATAGTTAATGGCGGAAAGTTCGTTTTTTTCCTCTCTTTTTTCCTTTATTTCTTCTTCCTCTTATTCCTCTTCTTCATCTTCTTCCTCTTCCTCTTCCACTTCCTCTTCTTCTTCGGATTCAGTCGTCACTAGAGATCGCAATTTTTCCTCCGACGCCGCAGCCAAAGCCCTTACAGACTGCTGCATTTTTTGCCGCCCGTCGAAGGACAACTTGAGAAAAGACTCCGGTACTGCTTGAGTGCAAAGGTGATAGCAAGCCAAAATTAACTGCTGCCGCACTGCTTGTCCCAACGCAGTTAAATAACCATCGTAGGTACTGCGAAACTCCAAAGTCAAGGCTGCTAAAGCCTCTTCGAGTCCTGCCAAATCTTGCTCTATTCGCTCTCTTGCTCGCACCATATCTCTCGTATAAAATTAAAATAGAAGGCGGGCAAAAAAATCAGTTTCTGCCACAAATTGTCTGAGTTTCCATTAGACATCTCCAATAATCATTGTGGAACAGGCATCCTGCCTTTTCAAAGCTGGCAATTCTTGCGATGTCTATTTAATACTGGTTATAAACCGGGTGTTTTGTACGCAGTCCGGGAGTCCTGTAAAAATTAAAAATTAAAAATGCAAAAAATCAACTTTTCACATTTTTAATTTTTAATTCTCAATCTTAATTTGGGATTATTTAGCACCCATTTGGGCTGCAACTTCATCGGCAAAGTTAGCTTCTACCTTTTCAATGCCTTCGCCTAAGACAAAACGCACGAAGCGGCGTACTTGGATATTTTCTCCAATTTGGGATATCGTTTGTTTCACCAACTCTTCCACCGAGATATTCTGATCTTTAATAAAAGGCTGATCCATCAAAGATAACTCTTTCAGGCGCTTGTCAATGCGGCCTTGAACAATCTTTTCTTTGATGTTGTCCGGCTTGTTGCCCAAGTCGTCCTTCTCCATTTCAATTGCCTTTTCTCTTTCGACAACTTCGGCGGGGATCTCTTCAACTTTCACGTATTCCACATTCGGGCAAGCTGCAATTTGCATCGCAATATTCCGCACCAAAGTTTGGAATTCTTCGCGGCGTGCCACAAAATCTGTTTCGCAGTTAACTTCCACCAGCACTCCCACGCGGCCGCCTGTGTGAATGTAGCTACCTACGAGCCCTTCCGAGGCAACCCGTCCTGCTTTTTTGTCAGCCCCGGCGAGACCTTTTTTCCGCAGCCACTCAATGGATGTTTCGATATCGCCATCGTTTTCAGCGAGGGCTTTTTTGCAGTTCATCATGCCCGCGCCGGTTTTGTCGCGCAGTTCTTTAACAAGTTTTGCAGATATGTCCGCCATCTTCTTTAAGTTCCCAATCAAAATTAGTTATTAGTCATTAGTCATTAATCATCAGTCATTAGTCACTAATCTTAATGTTAATGATTAGACCAAAGTGAAGAAATACCCAGTCCGCCATAGAGCGGAATTTGTACGTGTAGTGCCAGAATTAATTCTGGCGCTGACACAATGAATGCTTTTGCCAGAACTCTACTAATGACTTAGACTCCTGCTATGTACAATTAAAAATTAAAAATATCCAACTAAAAATAATTATTATTTTTAATTTTCAATCTTTAATTTTTAATTTCCTGGTGTCAGATTCCGAGGACAATACTAGCTCTCGGTTTCTTCGCCGTCAGCGTCAGCGGCGTCGTCGGGATCTACATAATCGGGGTCATCCAATTCTTCGATTTCGACATCATATTCAGCGCCTTCGTAACCACCCTCGTAGTCGTAGTCTTCATCAGAGTCGCCGCCCTGCTGACCGTGACGACCTTCGTAGATGGCATCAGCTAACTTGCCGACAATCAGCTTGATCGATCGAATAGCATCGTCATTCGCCGGAATCGCAATGTCAACCAAATCCGGGTCGCAGTTGGTGTCCAACAGAGAGACGATCGGAATTCCCAACTTTTGGCATTCCAACACCGCATTATACTCGCGGCGTTGGTCTACCAGCACCACTCCGTCGGGAATCTTCCGCATAGACTTAATCCCGCCCAGATATTTCTGGAGTTTTGCCATTTCTCGGCGCAGTACGGAAGCTTCTTTTTTCGGCAGCAAAT
>JAICRN010000272.1 GCA_025937335.1 Microcoleus sp. TY_ISSM_2_bin.22 | reverse complement strand
TAATCTTGGTCTTGTGCGCCGTCATCTTTAATAATTTAGCGGCAGAAAGGACCTATCCCCAGCACTGGTTGTAGCACAATACGGTTCACTTAACGTTTTTTGTCCGCAGCCGTCCCCGCGTGGCAATCGCAGAGACTATGACATTTATCGGTTAACTCAGGTGCGCGCTGAGCAATTATCTTCGATCGTGAACCGTATTGAGATTTAACTAACTTTTGAGCTGCTTTAAACAAATCTCTGTTTTAAACGGATTAACATAGAGGGCATCCTGACATTCTCTACCCACTTCAAACTGACAATCTGAACGGGGATAGGCGACACAAAGCAACACGTAACCCATTGTAATCTGTTCCGGTTTAAGACAAATTGCCGCAGACTGGTCTACTTCACCTTGAATTAATTTAGCCGCGCAAGTAATACAAGCACCGTAGCGACACCCAACGGGTAAACGTAACCCTGCTTGCTCAACTGCCTCTAGAATGTACTGGTTTTCTGGGACTTCTATTGCGAACCCATTGCGATTCAACAATTCAATGCGATAACTTTTCAACATCCTGACTAAATCCAAATATCCGAAGTACAATCGCCTCCTGGATAGCGCATTTCATGAGCGCGGGATGGCCCATTCGGTTCAGCACCGAAATCAAGATAAAAGTCCGGATTAATAGAAAGTCCGCCAGTTTCAGTATCGCAATCAATTTGCAGAATATAAGAACCAGATGAGGCCAATTCTGGATAAAACTGATTATCCCAAGTACTAAATAGCGAGTTGGTTGCATAAAGCCGTTTGCCATCTAAACTCAGTTGCAACATTTGCGGTCCCCCAACCAGTTTACGTCCTTGGAGTTCGCCGCTTTTACCTAATAAACCGCCGCACCAAACTTGACCTGTCAGCCGAGGATTAGCCGGATCGCTGATATCATATTGGCGAATATCGCCGTGCAGCCAATTAGAAAAGTAGAGATAGCGGTCATCTAAAGAAATTAGCAAATCGGTAATCAGCGAAGGAACGGGGATAGGCCAACCTTCCAACTCAATGGAAGGGATATCTACGGCTTTATTAACTTGCCAATGTCCGTTATTTTTGTGCCAGTGCCAGATATTGCTGCTGAGTGCGGCTCCTACATATCCGTGCGTGCTGTCGGGATTGTGGTGAAAGCGGACTTCTAAGGGAATTAAACCTTCTTCACCCAAGTCAAAGCTTTGCACGATGTCGTGGGTTTGCCAATCCCAAAAATGGAGTTGGCGACCGTAATTTCCTGCAGAAACATCATTCAAATCAAAACCGGGATAAAAGGTTTTAGGTGCGCCCCATTCGCTGCTGACCATGACGTTATGGCGCGGTTGATACCAGAAGTCATAATTAAACTTCATGGCATCGGCTTGATGTTCCCAACGACCGCTAATATCAAAATTTTCATCTAATAGTAAAAAGCCGCCCGGGCCGTTTCCCTCGCTATCTCCCAACATGGAGATCATTACCTGACTATTTGCCAAACAGTGAACGGTATGGGGAGCTGTGAGATTGGCTTTTTGCTTGATTTCTTCCGCTTCAATAACTTTATGAAGTTTGGGCGCTTTGGGGTCAGCCACATCCACAATATAGATGCGACTGGAACGTATCGCTGGTACCACCAAAAATCGCCGGGACTTGCTGGCATCTCCGTGGCAGGAACTACAGGCATTCCAACCAAAATGGTGCAATTCGTCGCCGATATAGGGCATGGGTAGGCGATGAATTACCTGGGAGTAGGTGGGAGATGCGGGGTCAACATCGACGGTTGCTAGATAGTCGGGTGCTTCAATACCGGTTCCCGTGTACAGAGCAATGGTATATAGCAGCTTTTCCTGGTCTGCTTTTATCGCTGCTTCTGGGGAGGCATAACCGGGGCCACAACATGCGTCTGCCATTATTTCACCTCGTTTGCGATCGCTTCCTAGAGCCTCAACTACTGATTTCAAGAAAGTTGCGCCCTTCTCGTGGCTATTATACACCAATATGCTTCAGTTAAGGGCTATGCAGTGCTTAAAACAATAAATACATGAGGATTCATTATGATTCCAATCGCTCTGTGTTTAACTTGTTTCGAGCGAAATTTTGAGACAGGCTTTTTGATAATTATTGGGTTGTTTCTCTCAACTCTTTCCGGTATAATTTGAGCGATAATCTCCCAAGCTAACCAACTAAAAAAAGGGAAGTTATTGTGGTTGTAACCGCTGAAATTGTGGCGCCGTGCGCGACGAATAACTCGTAAGGTTGCAGTAAAAGAAAGACGCAGTGGTGAAACACCTGCGCTGCTTGCTGAAGAGAAAAATTAATGACCGTACAGCTCTTCGGTTCTAGTAGTAAACCATAAATTTCTTGTACCACCTCCTTTGGTCTTTGAGAACTAATATGAGTTTTTCGTCCTAACGATCGCGTACTTCGTTGCCGAACTTCCTGCTGCTAGATCTATCAAAAAACACTGATTTGTCCGGCCTTGGTCGAGATCCCTTTTGAAAGCGTTCCCAGGACTCCTTTAACTGAGCCTGTGCTGGATATTCGCGATCGTAAACCACCAGGACATTCGTCAAATTACGTCCCGGCAGCAATAAAAATCTCCTCTTGATGAGCCAAACCCACCGAAGCGCCCCCGTCCAAATTCATCGCTTCAAAACAGCCGTAGCTTGCGGGGCGGGACGCCATCGCCTGCATAACCTTAGCTTCTGCTTCCAAAGACAAACTATCAAGAAAAGTCACCAAAAACAACTTATCTCTCGAAGCCGGAAAGCCGATCGCCGTTCTCGAACCCACGCCCAAAACATGAGAATCTTTAAAACCTTCCGATAAAGGAGACAGCCAAACTTTCCCCTGTTTAACCAATCTCTGCCCGCAAGTCAGAGAAAACCAATTTTGACTCCAATCCGGCTGATATTCGATTCTAGCCGTCACCATTTCCAATTGATTTCCCGCTTTAATTCCCAAAGTCGTGCCGTAATTTTCCCATCGGCTGTATTTGAGAAACTTACCCGCCGCCACCATATTTCCCTGCACAGATTTCTGCTAATCTTTACCAAAAAAAGTCCCGTTAGCAACAATAGCAGTCCGGTAACGCGACACCATATTTTCAAAAGGTTCATCGCCATTAGTTACTTTAGAAGTTTTTGCAAAGTCTGCATTATTTGCTAACCCAATTGTGAGATAAATTTCGGGGTCGGCGAGGTCAATTGTTGTGAGATAAAAACTTGCTATCGCTACATTTTTGCTGCTGACTTGTAGGGGTTTTGCTTGCTTAGCGGAACGTCTGATAATTTGAGGTTGAGACGGCTGCACAGCAGGATAATTTTCGGGCGATTTTACAATAAGATTACTCGGCAGAGGTTGATTGGTTTTTGCCGATTTTACAATGAGATTGCTAGGGAGAGGTTGAGGAGTTTGATTTGATTGTATACTTGATAAAAAAGCGAGTGACTTTTGCCACAGTTGACCTGCGACAGTCAAGAAACTATCTCGATTTTGGGCGATAGCCAAATAGTCAGCCGCAACCCGCGCCAAAGCTATGCCCGTTAAAAATAAAAAAGTGCGCCGCAGCATCGGGCGACAACCTTCAGACTGTTTGCGTTTAGACATAAAAAAATATAAGCCAGGATAGCGAACAGTTTTCTATGGCTGTGACTATAGCGGTTCTCGGAAAGATGAGGTATTCACCAATTAATTAACAATTCCCCAATCCCCCAATCCCCCAATCCCCCAATCCCCCAATCTGAAATCTAAAATCTAAAATCTAAAATCTAAACTTGTACCTCATCTATCTGAGAAAGGCTATATAATGGGCGATCGCCTGAATACTGAAACTACCAGTAGCAAGGTGCGTCAGCGCGCACCTTACCACTAATTCAAAACTCAAAACTATTTCTTTAGCCAGTATTCCGCATCCCCGCAGCAATACCATTAATCGTCAGCAGAGCTCCCCGCAACAATTCACCCTTGCTGTAACGCGAGTGAATCACCCCCGGAACCCCGCCACTACCGTGCTGCCGCAAGCGTTTCAGCAGCGAAACCTGCAACAAACCCAAAGGCACAATCGTCGCATTTCGCAACTGCACCGAACGCTGTAATGCCGGATCTTCGTCCAACAAACGTTGGTGTCCGGTAATAGTTAAAACCAAATCGCGAATCAAGTGAAATTCGGCAGCAATTTGATCGAATAAAGCCTTAAAACGCTCCCTGTCAGCCGGCAAAGCTAACTCCCGCACGTAGTGTTCAGCAATCTGCAAATCCACCTTAGATAAAGTCATTTCCACCTTAGAAATTACCATTCTAAAAAACGGCCATTTCAAGTAGAAATACTGCAAAAGTTTCAAATGTTCTTCCGGTTCCTCCAGCAAAAACTCTTGCAAAGCCGTGCCGACACCGTACCAAGAAGGAAGTAAAAAGCGGCTTTGAGTCCAGCTAAACACCCACGGAATTGCTCGCAAACCGCTGATGTCTTTTTTGCCACCGCGACGGGCTGGGCGAGAACTAATTTGCAACTGGCTGATTTCTTGAATCGGGGTAACTTGGTGGAAGAAATCGACTAAATCCGGCTGTTCGTAGATTAAATGGCGGTAGTGCGATCGCGATCTCACCGACAACTCTTCCATAATCTCATTCCAAGGGTCGATGCCGTCAAAACCAGTGTGCAGCAAACTCGCTTGAATTACCGCCGCCACCACTGTTTCCAAATTGTAAAGCGCCAACTCCGGCAAAGAATATTTAGAAGCCAAAACCTCGCCTTGTTCGGTAATCTTAATTCGCCCGCTAATACTCTTTCCAGGCTGAGCCAAAATTGCCTTGTAAGCCGGCCCGCCGCCGCGCCCTACAGAACCGCCTCGGCCGTGAAAAATCCGCAACTCTACATTGTATTTTTCCGCAACCATTTGCAAAGCCTTTTGAGCTTTGTGGATTTCCCAATTGCTGCTGAGGAAACCAGAATCTTTATTGCTGTCCGAATAGCCCAGCATCACCTCTTGCAATTTGAGAGTTTCGATTGGACATTGGATATTTTCTTCGCTTTTTTCTGCTAGTTCCTGCGCGTATCCTCCTGTTAGCAAAGCTCGATAAAGCGGCAAATCAAATAGTTCCTGCATTACTTCCGGCGCTTTTTTCAAATCTTCCACCGTTTCAAACAGGGGAACTACTTGAATGCTGCTAATTCCTGTCGCCGGATCGTAAAGTCCGGCTTCTTTTGCTAACAGCAAAACTGCCAGCAAATCGCTGACATCGTGGCTCATGCTGATGACGTAAGTTTGGCAAATTTCCGGCCCAAACTCCTGGTGCATTTGCCGCAATATTCGGAAGGTATTGATCGTCTCGCAAGTTTTGGGAGAAAATGGCAATTCTGCTGGAATTAAAGGGCGGCGAGTTTGCAGTTCTGTTGCGAGCCAAATAATTCGATCGCATTCCGACATTTGATTGTAAGACTTGGGCAAAATTTGCAAGTATTCAGCAATTTCGCTCAAAGCGTCGGAGTGTACTGTGGACTCTTGGCGGATATCTAGGTAAGCCAGATTAAACCCATAAATTTCTACTTGGCAGACCAAATTTTCCAAGTCCCGACAGCTCAAACCTGTTTCCACTAAGTTGCGCTCGATGAGCTGCAACTCGGCTAAAAACTCAGCCCCCGATCGATAAAGGCCCGACATTCCGGGATTTTCTGACAAAGCTTCGCGTTCCCGCTGCAACTCGTCTCCTTTGTAGAGCCGCCAATTGCGATCGCGCGTATTTTCCAGCCGCTGGAGTACGTAAGCCAGCTTCAGGCGATAAGGTTCTTGGCGGTAGCGAATCGCCCACTGCTCGTAAACATCCGGGAATTCCGATTTGTCGCGATCGAGAGATTCCAGCAATTCCGGGAGCACGTCGCTCCAGTGCAGCGACAGACTCAACAGCTCGTTGAGCCGCTTCACTGCGGAGATGTACTTCTCTACCACTAAGTGCCGCTGATAGCAAGCCGTTTGCCAAGTTACCTTAGGAGTCACAGAAGGATTACCGTCCCGGTCCGATCCCACCCACGAACCGAACTTGCAAAAATTGTAACTCGGGGGTTTCAGATAAGGATAAGAAGCGTGCAGAGCTTGCTTGAGGCGGTGGTAGAGTTCGGGAATAGCATCAAACAGCACTTCCTCGAAGTAGTGGAGAGTGTACTCCACCTCGTCAAGTACAGTCGGCTTGAACTGGTGCAGTTCGTCAGTGCGCCACCAGAGGCGAATTTCTTCCATCAATTGCTCTTGGAGAGCTGCGGCTTCCCAGCAAGACACCGGGTAGGGGCTTGAAGAATCGGCCCCGATCACCTGAAATTTTTCGTCAACTTGGTCTAGCTGTTGGAGAATTTTCGCCATCCGCCGCTGCTTGGTGCGGATCGTGTGTCGCACAATTTCCGTGGGGTGAGCGGTGAATACCAAGCGGATGTCTAACTGATCGATCAAGCGCTGGATTTGCTGGCTGGGCACGTTCAAGCGCAGCAGCATCGGGAACAGTTGGTGAAAAGTGCCGGCATCTCGGGCGATCGTCTCGCTGCTGTCTGCACCGCGAGGAGCCATTGGGGCGGGGCCGGGGCCTTCCCTGTGGCGCGGGCGATCGGGGGCATCCGTTGCTTGTCCTGGCAGCTTAGAAAACATCCGCCCACCAGCGTCGTTGCTGCTTGCGTAAGCTAGCTGTTGGTCTCGCTGTTCGTAGTGCTGTTCGACAATGTTGATCAACTGAAAATACAGTGCAAAAGCCCGAGCGGCGCGGATCGCCGCGTTGAGGTCGAGCTTTTCGATTAGCTGTACGACGTTCGACTCGCGAAAGTGAGTGGCCTGTCCCTCGGCGGAATTGACCGATCGCATTTGTTGGAGCAAATCCACCAATTCCTGCCCGCACTCCTGTCGCAGCACCGATTCCCACAAGTCCTCTACTACTTTGAGGCGATTGCGCAGAAACAGGTCAGATTTTGAGTAAGCGGGAGAATGGGAAATAGATGTTGCATCAATAGCCTGTTCTGAAGACTGGAGGACTGAACTCATCGGGCTGTTCCTCAATAGCTGCGGGTGTCTGTGAAAATTGTATGGTTTAGTTTCACCTAAAAAACTTTTGTTTGCAGTCAAATTTGAGACAACTTATTTGAAGGCAAAACGCAGTTATTTGGAAGGTAGAAGCAAAGACAAATTTTAACTGCACGGATTTTACCTGTTGTCAAGCTTTCAGGTCAAAAGAATTAGCTTCTAGCTGCATCCTCCCTTGGGCTTTCTACTCCTGTGATGGAGGAAAGTTGAGCAGGGGGAGGCGCGAGCCCCGAAAGACTTCTTCGCTTTCAACGCCGATCGACGCAACAAACTCAGCAGCATAAGAGGCCACCAGCAAACCGCCCAGCATGGGTAAGGCGGCCAAGCTCAATAAAATATCTGAGGGAATTGGCAAATTGGCATTGTTAGGTGTTTGAGTTTTGGGCAAGTCTTGGTTTTCCGACGGCATAAATTCCTCCTGTGTCAATCCCTAATCCTCAGTTTACCGGAATTTTGGGTAAAAGCCCTGTCCTTCTAGGACGGCTTTTATT
>JAICRN010000663.1 GCA_025937335.1 Microcoleus sp. TY_ISSM_2_bin.22 | reverse complement strand
CGTATTTAAGGTTGTGTTGTAGTATTCGACAGCATTATTAAGCTCTACCTGTGGCGCTTCCTTGAAGTACGAATTAATATCAGGCGTGCACCGCTGGGCCTGGTAGTATAAATAAGATTCAGCATTAATGCACATTACGTGGTAAAAATCCTTATTTGCTGCTTCAACATCTCCAAGTTTATACAGCGCTAAACCCCGGTTGAGATAAGCTTTAACATAGTTCGGATCGAGTTCCACTGCTTTGTTAAAGTCTTCAATTGCAAGCTGCATTTGCTTTAATTTATAGCGAACGCAACCTCTGTTATAATACGCATAAACATTTTTTGGATCGATGCCGAGTGCAGTGTTGTAATCGGCGATCGCCTGCGTATTGTTTCCTAATTGGTGATAAGAGAGACCGCGATTTATGTAAGCTTTGATATATCTAGGATTTAACCGCAGTGTTTCGTTAAAGTTCTCCGTTGCTGCCTCTTTTTCTCCCAAAAGGTAGTAAGCGCGCCCCCGGTTATAATAGGTTTTATAATTGTGGGAATTGATAGAAAGAGCTCGATTGTAGTCTTCAATTGCTTCTTCGTAATGTCCTAAATTAGCAAGTACCAGTCCCCGGTTGTTGTAGATAGCGTGGCTGTCAGGCTTACTTGCTAAAGCGCAGTTGAGATCGTCAATGGCTTTGTCGTGTTCTCCCAGATGGCGCCAAGCATTGCCTCGATTCAAGTAAGCCTCGAACAAATTAGGATTGATATCTAGTGCTTGGCTGAGGTCTGCGATCGCCTTTTGGTAGTCTTTCATGTAATAGTAAACCAAGCCGCGATTGTTATAGGCTTTGGCATCGGCGGGATTGACTTGCAATATCCGATCGAAGTCCTCAAGTGCCGCTTCGTAGTTTCCTCTTTTGGCCCTGTGCAAACCGCGTTTGTAAAATTGTTTGAGGTTCATAGGTCAACTTTCAGGATTGCTTGATTCTGGGGTTGATTCTTGTCCAGTCAGTGTTGAGTTCGAGAGGCCTTAATCTGTTGAAAGAGCATCCACTCGCAACCAGAGTCACTCTTAACTGATTCTAGGCAATCTACCGGAAACAGGATTTTATGTTTATTTTAACAGCAGTTAAATCCTGTTGAAACAGCCTGCACCTCGGCTGGATTTACTTCGTCAGTTCGATTGTTTACCCGATCGACTTTCGCTTAAAAGTCTAGCTTTCTTTAGTGCTCTGTATCTCTGGATGCGGCTGCGATCGGCTCGATGCCAAATTAAGTTTGAGACCGCTACTCAGTATAAATTGTTGCCAGCAGTACCACCGAGTAAAATTTATATCTTTTTAATAAACTTCGTCTCAGTATTTGCCGCAGCACGTCTCTACCAACCTTTGTTGCCTAATTACCGATTGATTTCCTCTTCCACATAAACAGTCAATTTCTCCAAATCTGGAAGTTCGATCAATTCTTGTTGCTTTTCCTTAACCGACACCGGCATCATCACTGGTTGACGCTGCTCAATCCAGCAACTCGCCAGCGGTAAAGTTTGTTCCAAATCTTCCAACGGCCTCGGAATTACCATCACCGCGTTCAACTCGCCAATTCGCTCAGCTTCGTACATCCCGGCTTCCACCGCTACTGCTACATCTGCAACTGCACCGCGAATAATTGCCGTACACAAACCAGCGCCAATTTTCTCGTAAGCTGCCAAGTGTACGTCTGCTGATATGAGCATAGCTTCGAAAGCACCGACCATTGCCGGAAATCCCCGCGTTTCCAGCAAACCGATCGCCTGATTGCTAAGCCGAGAATAACTGCCGCTTTCCGACAGTTGAGTCAGGCGAAAGCCGATCGGCAAAACCACTTCCAAGTTAGCCAAAGGTCTAGCAATCACCAACTTAGAAACAAACTGCCCGAACTGTTCGGCAGTTTGAGCTCCAGCTTCCACAGCCAAACGCACATCCGAAATTCTGCCCCGGACGATCGCGGTACAGTGACCGGAACCAATTTTTTCGTATCCTACTAAAATCACTCCTGCCGACTTCAGCATCATGTCAGCAGTCCCGACAATTGCCGGAAAACTCTTGGTGGATACCAAACCCAAAGCAGTGTCTTTGAAGTATTCCTGGCGCTGCGATCGCTCTTGGTGATTGTTACGATCTGTTTGTCCGTCCATCTTCTATTACCCTTAGAAACTTCCCAAAATAAAAATTTGTTGATAGTTTTAGTTTCTCAGATGAGAAGACAGACTGCACGAGCTACAAGACACAGATTGCTGCTGCAAGGCCTTACAAATTGCTGAGCTACCAATAATATGAGAGTACCTATTTATATTTGATCTTTCTGCCTTCAGCATAGCTGCCTTTTGCCGAAATGACGGCTACCCGGAACCGCCCGATAGAGTTTGGCCGTTTTCCTCCGATCGATTAAAAGCTTGCCGGTGCGGAAACAGCGTCCCCAGCAGCCGATTGATGTGAGCTTGACCGTACAGAATAGTTGGCGTTTCCCCTGGTTGAGGCGGCTCTGCGGCGGTGGATTCCGGCGAGTCTGGGGCTGTCTCCGGCGCAGTTTGAGGCGGTGTTTGGACTGGTTGTGGCGGCTCGTCGATCGGCTCGATCGGTCGATCGACTGGTGGCGTAGTGGCTTCGGGGGTTTCTGGTGATGTTGGCGCTGCTGTTGGCGCTGTTGCGGTTGCTTCTTCTGCGGGGGCTTGGCGGCTGGTATCTCCCATTAGAGAACCTGCTGGCATAATTTGCATTTTGTCGATACAAGGATTGATTAGGGTTGTCCCGGCGCCAATACAGGCATTTTCCCCGATCGTTCCCGCACCTACCACCAGCACCCCTGCACCCAGAATAGCGCCCGCCGCGATGTCCAGATTACCTTCACGGGCGTGAAGGATAACTCCCATGCCGATACAGGCACCTGCGGCGATCGAAATCCGGCTGCCCGGATCTGCTTGCAGGATTGCTCCAGGGGCGATCGCCGCACCCTCATTCACAACTACATCGCCACTCATCAAAATCTGAGAGTTGCTACTTAATTGCAGTGGCGATACATACATTCAACTTCACCATGAAAGGAGCTATGATTTTAGATACAAAAACTTTAAATTATGGGTTTTCTCGACTGCTATAGCAAAAGCAAGAAAGAAAGAAGAAGGCTTTAGTTATCTAGGACAGAAGTCAGAAGCAATCGACCGCACGGGAAAAGTGCTATTAAGAACATCCTCACTGTCGGGCGCGGTTGCTG
>JAICRN010000606.1 GCA_025937335.1 Microcoleus sp. TY_ISSM_2_bin.22 | reverse complement strand
TTAATCTGGGAGCGAAGAGCAATTCCATGGTACTGGTCATTGTTGCCGAAATTAGGCAGCAGCAACTTGGAGTCACAAACTACAAATCTACAGCCTGTTTTACCATTGTTTTCATCAGATAAAGTCATCGTTTTAGGAGACCGTGAATGCAAGTTCGGTCGATTTAGGAAACTGGCTGAAGGAAAAGGGTGTGTCTTTTTGCTTAAGAATAAAGAGGAATCATTGTATCGAAATAGAACATTGAGTTTGGCAGCGGTTAGATGAATTAGGAATCATACTGTGGAACCTCTTTATTTTTTCAAGGCAAAAGAGTTAGGAAAACACGGGCGTCCCACTGGATTTGATGTTGCTTGTAAGTGGAAAAGAAACTATGGAGCATGGAAGGTTGATGAAGCATGGTTTATTCTCACAGATTTAGGTTCATTATCGGCAGCTATCGATGCTTACAAGCAACGGATGGGCATTGAAGAAATGTTTAGAGATTGTAAAACAGTCGGCTACGATCTGGAAGGAACTAGCTTAAAAGAAAATCGACTGATTAACATAATTCTGCTCATGACACTCGCCTACAGTTCGGCAATATTTGAAGGCACATCTCTTCGGAAAAAGCAGGTAGAAAAATATGTATGTCGGCGTCAAGAACCTAAAAAAAGATATCGAAGACGAAGTACATTTGGTGTAGGCGCAAGATGGAGAAAAGTGGGTTAATTATCTCGAACAATATTCTGATGTGGTGGAACAGTTAATAAAGTTAACTCCTTCTCAACGTCGCTTTTTTCAACAAGGTATGCGGGCTGCAACCCTGATGCGGTCTATCTCCTAGGCCTCTTTGTCACCCCCCCAGGTCGATCGCTCAAATCAGGTAACTGAAGATGATGGATTAAAGCAATCACATTTTGACACTCAGTACCCAATTCATCAATTAACCTTCTCACCGTAGAATTAGTTACAGAAATTCTGCGATCGCTTTCCTTGCATCTTTACTTATCCAATTCTCTGTCCGCTAGGAGTGGACGAAAGTTTGTTCGCGGTTTCAACCGCCGAGCGATCTCGGATTAGGGCTCACACCAATAAAAAAAGTAGAGGTGCGATCGATCGCATCTCTACAAAAATTATAAATAAGGTGCACATTGTGCACCCTACCAATTAGCTGTTCTGCGGAACAGGAGCACTCGGTGCTCCTGAAAAAGTCGGCGCTACAGAATTACTCGGCGCACCAGTCTTAGGCCGCTTTTTGATCAAGATTGGCTTGACGCTGTTTTCTCCACCAATCGGGGGATCTTCTTGTTGAGCGTAATCAGCGCCCATCCAAGCAGGACGGCTTTGATCGAAAGCCATTTGCAAAGCAGCAGCGGCGATCGCGTGGGAGTCGTACTCCTCGGATAACTGAGACACCAGAGGCAAGAAAGATGCCATCCGTTCGCCAGCCAAAGCTTCGCGAACTTTACCTTGCATCTTTTCCAACTGACGTGCTTCAATTTGCGCCCGTGTCGGAATGTTTCGTACAGTCAAGCTCGATCGCACGTGGCGTTCAATCAAGCGCAGTTTGCGGCGATCGACCGGTTGAATCAGCGTAATCGCCGTTCCTTCCCGACCAGCCCGGCCCGTGCGTCCGATCCGGTGAACGTAGCTTTCCACACTGTCGGGCAAGTCGTAGTTAATAACGTGAGTCAAGTGATCCACGTCCAAACCCCGCGCCGCAATATCAGTCGCCACTACCCAGCGCACCTGACATTGGCGGAACCGCGACAGCAAGCGTTCCCGCTGTGCCTGATTCAAATTACCGTGATACTCGTCAACGCTGTGACCTGCTGCTTGCAGTTGGCTGGTGAGTTCTGCTGCAGACTGCCGAGTCCGCACAAAAATCAGTGCAGATTCCGGGTCTTCCATTTCTAAAATTGGCTGTAGGGCTCTTGCCTTCGACCAGCCGCGGGGAACCATGTACACGCCTTGGCTGATGCGCTTCGGCGTTGCTTTTGGCTGTTCTACGGTGACGTTGACTGGGTTGCGCAAATGCCGCGCCACCAATTTCCTAATGGAAGGTTCCATCGTCGCCGAGAAAAATGCCGTTTGACGTTCTTTTGGTGCAGCATCCAAGATTTTTTCCACATCTTGGATAAAGCCCATGCTCAGCATTTCATCAGCTTCATCCAAAACCAGCCACTTTACCTTGTCTAGTTTCAGGCTGCCGCGGCTGAGCATATCCAATATGCGTCCCGGTGTACCGACAACGACGTGAACGCCGCGCTTCAAACGCTGCATTTGACGATCGATCGATTGACCGCCGTACACTGTCAGAACTTGCAGAGAGCGGCCCACTTTTACCGGGCCGTCGCTGCTGATGCCGCTCAAATCGCGGATGGCTTCAGTTACTTGCATCGCCAATTCGCGAGTCGGCGTCAGCACCAGTGCTTGCACCGCAGTTACATCTAATTCAATCCGCTCCAAGATGGGCAACGAGAATGCTGCCGTTTTGCCTGTCCCTGTTTGGGCTTGACCCACAACGTCGCGACCTGCTAACAGGTGCGGAATTGCTTGTACTTGGATGGGAGTAGGTTCTGTAAAGCCTAGTGTTTCCAGATGGAGAACGAGTTCTTCCGAAAGACCTAAGCCTTCAAACAATAAATTCATTAATGCTCCTAATAACGAGTCTTAGCCTTCTAAGTTGCCCAACTCGGATGCGGATTTCTGCTCGGCGGCAGGAACTCATAAGAGTTCTTTATGGTGCTGCGCCTGCGCGCACCTTCTTAAATAGCAATCGAGTATAGGGCAGCTCCGTCGATGGTGACTAAATTTACCAATTCGACAGCCGTCTTTGATTTTGTGACATCACCGATACCAACCGCCAGGGGTCGGGTTATAGGCTTCCAACATTCTTAAAACAGGACATTGGACTTCCTTTGAGATACTTGCAAGCTTTCCCTCTCAGGCCTTTTATAGTGAGGATCATGACCAGCCCCACTTCACTACATAGTAGTAACAGGTTGTTTGGTTCAGGCGCTATCCCGCAATCCGTCGCCTGCGGGATTTAGCAGGGGATGGGGCGACCGTCAGTCGATTTTAGATTTTAGATTTTAGATTTTAGATTGACTCCACAGATGCATCAGGGAGCTTTAACTTTCCTCTAAAATTTTTATCTCTCCACGACTTAAGCCGGAGGCTCGTATTCCTTTTTGGGCTACCGTTACCGCCTATCCATCTCAACACTCTTTCGGGATACCGTTGTGGTGTAGGGCGGACGGCGAAGCAATCTCAAATTATCCCCGCTTATTTCTGGCTTGTTATCATCATAACTCTTTACATTCAGAAACAAAACATTAAATTCGTTAAAATTTTCCGATCGTTCTGTAGAGATAACCGCACCCCGAGGGGGAGCGTCGATTGCCAGAGAGGGGCTAAAAAAGTTTATAACCCCTTTGCTACATATCTTTGCACAATATTGTACAAACCGTTACTTTTGCTGCACAATCCGCTAATCATTTTTGGCTGGTGTCCGGTTTTTGTTCGCCACACCGCCAAGCGCGACATTTCCAGCAACACTCAGACTTGACCCCGCCGAGCACCGGATACAGTGCCACGTCAACTCATGAGGGTCGATCCCACAATTTTAGACCACAGATCGAGTTCCCAGATGAGTCTGTGCAGTCAATCTAAAATCTAAAATCTAAAATCTAAAATCGAC
>JAICRN010000008.1 GCA_025937335.1 Microcoleus sp. TY_ISSM_2_bin.22 | reverse complement strand
CAAATCTTTCAGTTTCCCCAGCTTTTTACCTAGCAGGATAGTTTCTCACAAATCATTTAGGATTGCTATATTATGGTTGGGAGCGCGGGTCTAGAATTGCATTTTTTTAAATTGGTATTTTTTTTAATTAAAAACCCGGTTTCTTCAAGAAACCGGGTTTTTAATTCACAGTATTTATCCGGGTGTGTCAGATTAATGACTCAAAGCGAATTCAGGTAATTTCGGCTCAGATGAACCATCGGGCACCACCTTAACCTGACCGTTTTCATCCACATCAACGATCGCGCTTTGGCCTTCCGTCAGCTTCCCAGACAGCATTTCCTCAGCCAGTACATCTTCCAACAAGCGCATGATTGCACGCCGCAAAGGTCGAGCACCGTAGCTGGGATTGTAGCCTTCTTTAACTAACAGTTCCTTGAACCGTTCCGTTACCGACAAAGTAATACCCTGTTCCGTTAAGCGACTGAAAACTTCCCGCAACATGATGTCGCCAATCTGCTTGACTTCTTCCTTATTCAACTGGCGGAAGACAATAATGTCATCCAAGCGGTTCAGAAATTCGGGACGGAAAAACTGTTTCAGTTCCTCGTTGACCAAATTGCGAACGCGGTTGTATTTAACATCTGCAAAGTTGTCATTAAACTCAAAACCCAGACCGCCGCCGCCTTTTTCAATCACTCGCGAACCGATGTTTGAGGTCATAATCAGCAGTGTGTTCTTAAAGTCAACTGTCCGACCTTTAGCATCAGTCAAGCGGCCGTCTTCCAAGATTTGCAGCATCATGTTGAAGACATCCGGGTGAGCTTTTTCGATTTCATCGAACAGCACGATGGTGTAAGGACGGCGGCGGACTGCTTCTGTGAGTTGGCCGCCTTCATCGTAGCCGACGTAACCCGGAGGCGAACCGATGAGTTTGGAGACGGTGTGGCGTTCCATGAATTCGGACATATCTAACCGAATCATGGCTTCTTCGGAACCGAAGAAATATGTTGCCAGGGCTTTTGTAAGTTCCGTTTTGCCGACGCCTGTGGGCCCGGAAAAGATGAAACTGGCGATCGGGCGATTCGGATTTTTCAAGCCTACCCGCGCGCGGCGGATTGCCCGAGAAACTGCGCTGACAGCTTCTTCTTGACCGATCAAGCGCTGGTGCAGCGTGTCTTCCATGTGCAGCAGCAATTCCGATTCGGATTCTGTCAGCTTGCTGACCGGTACTCCCGTCCAATTAGCGACGATGTTGGCGATGTCTTCTTCGGTGACGGTGGGAGAGGTTTTGACTTGGCTTTTGTTGATCGTCGCTTCGGCGATTTCGGCTTCAATTTCTAATTCGCGATCGCGCAATTTTCCAGCTTTGTCGAAGTCTTGCTCGCGTACTGCTGCATCTTTTTCTTTTGTTACTGCGGGCAGTTGCTTTTTGAGTTCTTTAACTTCGGGCGGGGTTTGCGAGTTCATCACGCGGACGCGGGAACCTGCTTCGTCAATTAAGTCGATCGCCTTGTCTGGCAAAAACCGATCGTTAATGTACCGATCTGACAGTGTGGCCGCTGCTTCTAAAGCTGCGTCGGAAATTGTCAGTCTGTGATGCTGTTCGTAAGCCGATCGCAACCCGTACAATATTTCTATTGTTTCAGCAACGCTCGGTTCGCCGACTTTGATCGGTTGGAAGCGGCGTTCTAAGGCAGCGTCGCGCTCGATGTGCTTGCGGTATTCGTCCAAGGTAGTAGCGCCGACACACTGCAATTCGCCTCTGGCAAGGGCTGGTTTGAGCATATTGGAGGCGTCCATGCTGCCTTGAATTGCGCCTGCACCGACTAAGGTGTGAATTTCATCGATTACCAGAATGATGTTGCCGGCAGCGCGAATTTCGGCCATGATTTTCGTCAGCCTTTCCTCAAATTCGCCTCGGAATTTTGTACCAGCAATCAGGGAACCCATATCGAGGCTGATTACTTGTTTGTCTTCTAAAATTTCCGGGACGTTTCTATTAACAATCCGCTGGGCTAGCCCTTCGGCGAGGGCTGTTTTGCCGACTCCCGGTTCGCCTACTAACACTGGATTGTTCTTCGTGCGGCGGCCGAGCACTTGGATGACGCGCTCGATTTCATTTTCGCGGCCCACTACGGGGTCGAGTTTGCCGGCTGCGGCTAACTTTGTCAAGTTTGTGCCGAATTCTTCTAAAGTCGGGATTTTGCGATCGCCGCTATCTCCCCTACCTCCGGGTACCGCCGCGACTTCTCCCACGGCACGAATTACCTGCGTGCGGACTCTCTGGCGATCGATTCCCAAGTTTTGCAGCACCTTCGCCGCCACCCCTTCATCGTCCTGAATCAGCCCCAGCAGGATGTGCTCGGTGCCGATGTAATTGTGACCTAACTGCCGTGCTTCGTTCAGCGCCGTCTCAAAAATGCGCTTGACGCGGGGCGTAAAAGGAATTTCCGGCGGGAGGAACCCGGAACCTCTACCGATGATATTTTCGATTTCATTGCGTGCCTCTTTCAAGTTGAGGCCCATATCCAGTAATACTTTTGCAGCGATGCCAGTGCCTTCGCCGACGAGTCCCAGGAGGATTTGCTCGGTGCCTACAAAATTGTGGCCGAGACGGCGCGCTTCCTCTTGGGCTAGCATGATTGCTTTAATGGCTTGTTCTGTAAAGCGTTCAAACATATTTTTTCTATCCTACTGTCTTGGCGAGGGCTGTATCGCTGCTGGTGAGGAGCGATTTGGAACACTACACAAATTATAGATGTAAATTTTTGTGTATTTCCTTCGATCTAATGTATCGCTGCTGAGGATGCGCCGACAGTGAGGAGAGCCGAATAGTACGGGTGTGGTTGCCGTCCGCCACCAGCGAATATTAATTGAGAATATATAGTAGCAAAATGGCTTTATTCCATAGATACTATAATCTTCATGTATAAATAAATTTTTGTACCAGTAAATAAATTTTGAATTTTTTACCTAAGTACACCATTTAACTAAGCTAAGCATATAACGGTTGCGCTGTCAAGACTTTTGACGATTGACGGTGGTCGTGCCGCCAGCCAAAAGTCAACAGCCAACAGCGACTCGAATCAGATATTTTTTAACTCAGAGGAGAACTCAATGCAATTTCTCTCGAAATACCAAATCCACTCCACTCTCCACGAAGGTATCGAAACCATTATTTATCGAGGAAAAATCCCCGCCCAGCAGGAGACAACTGTACTCAAAATCCTGAAAGCTGAATATCCCACCCTTGATGCAATTACCCGGATCAAGCACGAGTATCGCATTCGCCAACATTTAGACCATCCGGGCCTAGTTAAAGTCTTTAGCCTAGAAACCTTTGACAACCGTCTCGGCTTGCTTTTAGAAGACTTTAATGGCGAATCTATCGATCGCCTGATGTCCAGACAAAAGCTCGAAGTCATCACCTGTTTGAGGTTTGGTATCCAACTCGTAAAAACCTTAGAATATCTGCACATTCAAAAAATTATTCATAAAGATATTAAGCCGAGCAATATCATCATCAACAGCAAAACAGGAATTATTAAACTGACAGATTTCGGGATTGCTTCGCGATTGTCCAAAGAAAACCCCCAAATTAATAATCCTAACTCGATTGTCGGCACTTTTGCTTATATGTCTCCCGAACAAACTGGGAGAATGAACCGCACCCTCGACTACCGCACCGACTTTTATTCTCTCGGAATTACCCTGTATGAAATGCTGACAGGTCAATTACCATTTCCGAGTAATGACCCTTTAGAAATAGTGTACAGTCACATAGCCTCTCAAGCAATTTTACCCGATAGAATTAATTCAGACATTCCCCCAGTCATCTCACAAATTGTGATGAAATTGATGGCAAAAAATGCCGAAGATAGATATCAAAGCGCAGGTGGATTGTTGGCAGATTTAGAAATTTGTTTAAATCAGTTAGAAACTACACGCAAGATAGTCGATTTTACCCCAGGAAACTTAGATATATTGAGTCAGTTACTGATTCCTCAAAAATTGTACGGTCGGGAAGCACAAGTCAGCGAACTATTGGCAGCATTTGAACGTGTAGCAAATCCCTGCGAGGAAATTTCTTCCCCTTCCCAAATTGAACTGATCCTAGTTTCTGGTTATTCAGGTATAGGCAAATCGGCCGTAGTCAGCGAAATTCAAAAACCCATCACCAGACAGCGGGGCTATTTTATTTCAGGTAAATTTGACCAATTCAAGCGGAATATACCTTACGCATCTTTAATTCAAGCTTTTCAATCTTTGATCCAGCAGTTACTTGCGGAAAATAACAAAAAATTACAAGCTTGGCAAGCTCAACTTTTAGCCGCACTAGGCGATTCCGGGCAAGTAATTATTGACGTGATTCCCGAAGTAGAATTGGTAATTGGCAAACAGCCTGCCGTTGCGGAACTTGCCCCAACAGAAGCACAAAACCGTTTTAACAGGCTATTCAAAGAATTTATCCACGTATTCGCGCAAAAAGAGCATCCATTAGTCATATTTCTCGATGACTTGCAGTGGTCAGATTCAGCGACCTTGAAATTAATGGAATTGCTGGCGACTGACCCAGATAGCAGATATTTACTATTAATTGGAGCCTATCGAGACCATGAAGTTAGCTCTACACACCCTTTAATGCAAACTGTAGAGTACCTTCAAGAAACGGGAATTATTCTCAACAATTTAGTGCTGGAACCTCTTTCTTTAGCCCAGGTGACAGAGTTAATTTCTGAGACATTGAATGACTCAGAAACAATTCACCCCTTAGCGGAGTTAATTTGGAATAAAACTGGTGGTAATCCTTTTTTTGTGACGCAATTGCTCAACAGTCTTTATCAAGAAAAACTTTTGAGATTTGACTTTACCCGGCTGCTGTCTAGCGGAACAAAAGGGGAGTGGCAGTGGAACATTGAGGAGATTCAGGCTATTGGCATCACAGATAAGAGTGTAGTTGAACTGGTAGCCAGTCGGATTCAACAATTGCCAGAGATTACACAAGAAGTTGTGAAATTAGCGGCTTGTGTTGGGGACAAATTCACTTTAGATGTTCTCTCTACTGTCAACGCAAAATCTCCATCAGTCACTGCGACGGAACTCTGGGATGCTTTGCAAGCGGGGTTAATACTTCCTTTGAATGAGAGTTACCTCATTCCTTTATTTTTAGAGCGAGAATCAGACGTTAATTTAACTTTCAATTATTCGCGAATCGGCTATAAATTTTTGCACGATCGTGTCCAGCAAGCTGCATATTCGCTGATTCCTGATGAGGAAAAGAAAGCCACTCATCTTAGCATCGGTAAATTGCTACTTGAAAATACGCCCACCGATAAAGTAGAAGAGAAAATTTTTGATATTATCAACCAGTTGAATGTAGGAATTGATTGTCTGATCCTGCAATCAGAAAAAGATGAGTTAGCAGGATTAAATTTAATCGCGGGACATAAGGCAAAAGCAGCTAATGCTTACGAACCCGCTGTTAAGTATTTGAATGCGGGAATGTCGTTATTAGCACCTGATAGCTGGGATCGCAACTATAGCATGACGTTGCGGTTGTATGTAGAGACGCTGGAAGCGGAATATTTAAACACCAACTTCCAGCAAGCAGAAAATTTGGCGGAAGTGGTTTTGCGATCGGCTAAAAACCAGCTTGAAATAGTGAAAGTTTATCAGCTAAAAATCCTATCTTATCAGGCTCAAAGCCAGATGATAAAAGCTGTTGACACAGGTCTAAAAGTGCTGGAAATGCTGGGAGTAAACCTATTAGATAACGAAACCATTGCAGTGCCAAAATTGCCGCGAATTGAGGAATTAGAAAATCTGCCAGTTATGACAGATCCTTATCAACTGGCAGCTATGGAAATCATGACAGCCCTCTATCCTCCTGCTTATATTGCCAAACCAGAAATTGTGTCCTCCCTCGTCTTGACTATGGTTAATCTTTGTATCGATCGCGGTCATTCAGCATTAGCCACTTTTCCCTATACTCTTTATGGAATGATCCTGTGCGGGACAGAAGGCGACATCGAAGCTGGCTACTACGCTGGACTAATCGCTTTAAAGCTGCTAGAACAATTTAATGCTAGCCAACAAAAAGCTAAGGTTTATGTAATGTTTAATGCTCATATCAGAATCTGGAAAGAGTCTACTAAAAATACACTTGCTTCCTTTCTAGAAGGAATGAAAGTTGGTGTCGAAACTGGCGATTTAGAATGGGCTATTTATAATTCTAAGCACTATATTACTAATTTATTTTTGGTGGGAGAAACGCTAGAATCTGTCGAAGATAAACAAACCGTTTATATGGATTTTTTGCTGAAAAATAAACACGAATTTGCCATAGGTTATGCTCAAATTTGGCAAGGAATTGCTTCAAGCTTAAGAAGCCAAACAGCAGAGCAAGTACGGTTAGTTAGTGGCAGGTTGGATGAACCTGCTGCAATGTCGCGTTGGCAGAAAGAAAATAATCGAATGTCGCTGTTTGCAGCTTATGTTGCTAAATTGATGCTGCTTTATTTATTTAAAGATTATGGTGCGGCTGTTGCCAGCGGTAAATTAGCGGCAGAATACGCAGATGGGGCGATCGGCTTAATCACTGTTGGGGTACACAATTTCTACTATTCGCTGGCCCTCCTCGCTCACTATCCTGACAGTGACAATCGAGAAGCATACCTAGCTATTGTTAACTCTAATCAGCAAATTATGAAAAAGTGGGCCTACCATGCACCCATGAATTATCAGCATAAATACGAGTTAGTTGAAGCGGAAAAAGCGCGAGTTATCAGCGATAAACTGGCAGCAATGGATTATTATGATTTAGCTATTAAAGGAGCTGCTGCTAACGGTTACACCCACGAAGAAGCATTAGCTTATGAATTAGCTGGAGAGTTTTATCAATTTTTGGATAAAGAGATAAGTGCTCGAGCTTATTTGACAAAAGCTTATTATGCTTACATCCGCTGGGGAGCTATAGCCAAAGTTAAAGACTTAGAATCCCGTTATCATTATTTAGTCGATCGCCCTCAAGAAGCAATACATAAAAATGTTCCCAGCACTGCCAAAACTACTATCACCAATAGTTTGGTGCTGGATTTGTCAACTGTTGTCAAAGCATCACAAGCTGTTTCAAGCGAAATTATTCTCAGCCGATTGCTAGAGAAACTCGTACAGCTTGTAAAGGAAAACGCAGGCGCTCAAAAAGTATTATTTCTTGCCAAGACAGGTAATCAATTATTCATAGAAGCTGGACTTACAGGTCAGTTTAATGATGTTACCGTGTTACAGTCTCTCCCGATTGCCGAATCCGAGAGCCTCCCAATTTCATTGATTAACTATGTAGAAAGAACCCAAAAATACTTGGTTTTAGATGATGCTACCCGAGCCGAGCAATTCCAATTTGACCCTTATATTGCGGCCAATCAACCCCTATCTATCCTGGTATTGCCAATTATCCATCAAGGAAACCTTACTGGAATTTTTTATTTGGAAAATAATTTAACAAAAGGTGCTTTTACTAGCGATCGGCTTGAAATTTTGGGAATCCTGTCTGCACAAGCAGCTATTTCTCTAGAAAATGCCCGTTTTTATAGTATTCTGGAAACGCGAGTAGCCCAAAGAACCGAGAATTTGAATACTGCATTAGAAGAACTCCGCCACACTCAATTGCAGCTAATTCAAAGTGAAAAAATGTCCAGTTTAGGGCAAGTGGTCGGGGGAATTGCTCACGAAATTAATAACCCGATTAACTTTATTTATGGAAATTTATATTACACCAACGAATACGCTGAAAACTTACTAAATTTACTACGTTTATACCAAAAAAACTACCCAAATCCCGTGCCAGAAATAGTAAATGAAACAGAGCAAATAGATTTAGATTTTTTAATGAATGATTTCACTAAAATGATAGATTCAATGAGAGTGGGCGCTGCGAGAGTTCGCGATATTGTGCTGTCGCTGCGAAACTTTTCTCGGCTAGATGAATCAGATAGAAAATGGGTTAATATCCACGAAGGTATCGACAGCACCTTGATGATTTTGGCTCACAAATTAATTGATATTCAAGTGATCGAGGAGTACGACAATTTGCCTTTAGTGAACTGCTATCCGGGAGAAATTAATCAGGTCTTTATGAATGTACTGACCAATGCGATTGATGCTTTTTGTCGGGAAAGAGGGAGTGAATTTGACTCGAAACGAACTCCGACAATTCAGATTTGCACTGAAGTCGCGGAAGGAAATCAAGTAGCGATTCGCATTGTTGATAATGGTGTGGGTATGAGTTCGGAGGTGCTAGGTAAAATATTCGATCCATTTTTTACTACTAAACCGATAGGTAAGGGGACGGGTTTGGGATTGTCTATCAGTTATCAAATTGTGGTAGAACAACATGGAGGAAAGCTAATTTGCAAGTCGGAACCCGGAGAGGGCAGCGAGTTTACTATACTGCTGCCGTATTGATTAATTAAAGCCATCGTGCAAGCAACTGTTCAATTACTTTCACAAAGCCGATCGCAATTTGAATCAACGGCCAACCTACAAAACAAATGAACACCGCCCAGCGAGTTTGAATATCCAAACCTTGGCGAACCGCCACAATTACAGCTAGCAAACTCCACAGGGCTAATATGCGCTCTATTCCTTCTCCCAACAAGGGAATTAAGGTTAAGAAATTCAGCGCTTGGGGGGCGTAGGCAAAGCCGATCGGAACCAACAACTCCCCATAAGTTACGTGTCCCGGCTTCAGCCACTCCCCGATTTTAAAAATAGTGAAAGTCCAAAAATAATAACCCCCCGCGACTGCCAAACCCTCTATCAAAAGTCCTAGAAATAATACTGATGTCTCAGTTCGGTTGATTAACAAGATGACAGCACTGCCCAACACGCGGGACAGCGCAGCTAAAATTACAATTGTTAAAGCTATTCGCTTAGTTCTGCCAGTGTAGGGAGTTTTTTCGTAAAAATTGCCGTCCAAAGAAAGTGCGTTCCAAAGGGTTGCGCCCAAACCTGCAATTGAATCTTCTCCCTTCACGTTGAACTCCTGCTCCTCAAGATAGTTGACAACTTTTACAAAATAAGCTCTAATACAGCAGAATCACCGAACTATTTCTACGTAATTAGCTAATTAATTGGCATTCTACCAGATTTTATTAAATGCTAAGATTCATTTTAAGGATACTTGCATGGCTGCGCGGGGGAAGTTTAAATTTGCTGCTCGTCGCAGGTGTAATTCTAATAATTTGGGGCATTCTTTCCCCGGTGGGGACTGTCATATGGTGGCTGAATCAAAGTGCCGAAACTTTGGGTTTCAAGAAAAATGCGCCGGAGATATTGCCTTCAAACAAGGGCACTCTAGAAGCGGGCAAGTCTTCGCCGCTCAGTTGTTATATCATCTTTTTACCGGGAGTTGGCGATTTTTCGGGGGACGAATTAACCCCTGGCGAAGAGTTTTTTCTCAAGCGTTTAGTTAAAAGTCACCCGCAGTGCGTAGCAGTGGGCGATGTTTTTCCTTACTCAGCTTCTAACAAAAGTTTAGGAGGAGAGCGGTGGCTAGCTCCTTTTTGGCGGTTTGCAGAACAGGCAAAAAAAGGGCCGATTGCGGGGAATATATTCATTAAAATTCGCAATCTCTGGAGGTTTGCAATTTCTCTAGATTATCGCTACGGCTTTGCGTACAATCAGGGAATTGCTAATGCAATTATCGAGCGCATGAATGCTCGAGCTCCCATTTCAGTTAATCCTCAACAACCTTTGAAAGTTATTTTAATTGGCACTAGCGGCGGCGCACAAGTTGCTTTGGGTGCTAGTCGCTATCTTAAAGAATGGCTGAAGGCAGAAATTACGGTTGTTTCGGTTGGGGGCGTGTTTTCGGGAGAAAATGGTTTTGCAGAGGCCGATCGCATTTTCCACTTTCGCGGCACTCGCGATTCAATTGAGGATATTGGCGGCATAGTTTTTCCGACTCGCTGGTACTGGTACGCGACTTCTCCTTTCAATCAAGCCCGTTTGCAAGGCCGCTATGCAGAAGCTTTGAGCGGCCCTCACAAGCACGACGGCGATGATGGATATTTTGGGGAAAATCGGGCGGCGCAAGGTCAAAAGTATGTAGATATAACACTGGACAAAATTAATCAATTGCCTGTTTGGTCTGAGGGCGCGTCTGATTGATGAGTTCTTGCATATTCTATAAGCTGTCGCGCATTTAAATTGTATATTCAGGGCGGTCGGGACGCCCACCCCACAAGAATTTAATTTTTTTTGACATACAATACAATTTAAATGCCGCAACAGCTTAGTCATTAGTTATTAATTGTGTCATTGTTCGTTCTGCGTCGCTTAAAGCTTGGCCTTGTTGCCTTCCAGTCTCTACCTCCAATTCCCAATTCCCGATGCCCGATGCCCTATTCCCTATTCCCTATTCCCTATTATCAATGTCTCGACCAACATTATATATTGCCATCACAAATCACGGATTCGGCCACGCTGTCCGAGTTTCCTCCGTAGCTGCAAAAATTCAAGAATTAAATCCAGATATTTTACTAATTATGACAACAACAGCACCTCGCTGGCTGCTAGAATCTTACATTGGCGGCGACTTTATCCACCGTCCCCGCGCTTTTGATGTGGGTGTGGTGCAAGCTGACAGTTTGAATATGGATAAAGACGCGACGCTGGAAAAATTGCGGGAAATTCGGAAAAAGCAAAATTCCCTAATTGCAAGCGAAGTTAATTTTATCAAGCAAAATCGGGTGGGTTTGCTGCTGGCAGATATTCCTCCTTTGGCAACGCGAATGGCGGCATCGGCTGGGGTTCCCTGCTGGATGATGAGCAATTTTGGTTGGGATTTTATCTATCGAGATTGGGGGGGGGAATTTGTAGAAATGGCAGATTGGATTGGTGAGTGTTTCGGAATGTGCGATCGACTTTTTCGTCTTCCTTTGCACGAACCGATGCCAGCTTTCCCCAATATTCAAGATGTTGGCTTGACTGGCGGCAACCCTCGCTACACTAACGATCGAGTTCGGGAAGTATTCGGCATCGAAACACCCCTGGAAAAAACTGTATTGTTGACTTTTGGCGGACTGGGTTTAGAGGAAATTCCTTATCAAAATTTACAGCAATTTAGCGACTGGCAATTTATTACTTTTGATGCGGGAGCTCCCGATTTGCCGAATTTGATTAAAGTCAAAAATCAGGAGTTTGCACAATCTTTCCCGATTTTACCGCGTCCGGTCGATATTATGCCTGTCTGCGGGCGCTTAGTTTCTAAACCGGGATACAGCACTTTTGCGGAAGCTTTGCGCTTGGAAATACCTATTGTTTCTATAATGAGAGAAGGTTTCGCGGAATCTGCGGTGTTGCTGGAAGGGATTCAAAATTATGCGGAACATCAAATTGTGACGGCGACGGAGTTTTTTGAGGGGAATTGGGAGTTTTTGCGACAACCGCTGCATCGGCCCTGTTTGTCGGATAAATTGGATAAAAATGGTACGGAGGCGATCGCCCAAGCTGTTGTAGACTATTTTTCATAAGTGCGATTAGAAATCGATCCTAGACAAATAAAGCTGGAGGAGGGCGATTGAAATTGCTTCTTGTCAAACAAAGGAGGAGGGCGATTGAAATCGCTTCTTGTCAAACAAAGGAGGCGCAACGCCAGACTGAAGAGTTTTGCAACATTCTCATCGAAAGTTTAAAATAGAAGACGGCGATTTGAAATGATCCTACACAAACAAAGTCGGCCTGCGCCTAATGAAGAGTTTTGCATCAGTCTCATCCAAAATCTAAAATCTAAAATCTAAAATCGAATGTCTCACTACCAACAAATACTCAAAATTAAAACTACAGGGAAGTCTCTGTGCAACATCACTCCTAAGATAGAAGATGCGGTGGCGAATTCAGGTATTAAAACGGGACTTTGCAGCTTATTTTTGCGCCATACTTCTGCTAGTTTGGTGATTCAAGAAAATGCTGACCCGGATGTACTTAAGGATTTGGCTAATTTTTTGGCTAAACTGGTACCGGAGGACGATCGCTACATTCACGATGCGGAAGGCCCAGACGATATGCCGGCCCACATTCGCACAGCGCTGACTCACACTTCAGAACAAATCCCGATCGATCGCGGTAGGTTGCTGTTAGGAACTTGGCAGGGAATTTACTTGTGGGAACACCGCCAGCGAGGTTACATTCGCGAATTAGTTGTTCACGTCAGCGGCACTTGATGGGAATTTGTACCTCGCTGATTTTAGTTGCTTCCGGCGTCATCGGGGAATTGTAAAAAAAGCGGCGCGGCGGCCCGACTATTTCGTATTCAGGATGTTCTTGAAGCCAATCTTTGAGTTTCTGGAGGTTATTTTCGTAGCTTTCCCAAGTGTAGGCCCCGCGCACGCCGATACTGACAACCGTCATCGGCGAAGTATCCGTGATTTCTACAGCGGAGTTAACGCTGCTGGGGGCGATATTTGGTGCGGGATAGAGGAACGAAACTTCTGCTTGGGGAACCGCATCGATTTGCCCGGAAGTTTCAGTGTAGCGGGCTTCTACTGGCGTTGTCATCGCAATTTGGTTGTTGCTGATGTGTTGAAATAAGGGATTGAAGGCGATGCCAGTTGCTTGTCGCAAATCGCCCGCGTGGGTGTAGGTGACAGCGCGGTAGTGAGGATATTGCTTAACTTCTATGACCCCAATCTGTGCGGGTTCAGGGAATCCAGTAGGTAATACCATTTGAGATTTAAAAGTTTAGATTTTACGTTGAAGAATGGGGAAGACTGACCCGGCAAGGGTTTGGAACTTGCTTGCAGTTGCATTGTTTTTGGCAACTGGTATAAATAGGCTGAGATTGTTTGCAGACAATCGTTCAGGTGGCACAATTAGTTTAGCAGTTATTTAAGGCGCTGCTAACTATCGATCGCCTAGAATTAGTTTAGAGATTATTAATTAACCTCGTAATAATACGGACGGCACAGACTAAGCAGAGAAACATTAATCTAGTTGTGCTTGAAAAATTAGCGTTTTTCAGGCGTTTGCTATTTGTGTCGGAACATATTCCGCTGTTGGGCAGATCGAGCTGTGCGTTCTCAGTTATTGGGACGCCGATCGCGTTCAGTAACGCCTATCAATTATACCGCTTTCAGGGAATGACGTATGAAAAAGATTCTAGTGATTGAGGACGAGCAAGTAATTCGGGAGAATATTCTCAAACTCCTCAAAGCTGAAGGTTTCGACGTGACAGGTGCAGAAAATGGGGCACAAGGTTTATATGCGGCGGTGTCAAATCTTCCCGACGTGATTATTTGCGACGTGATGATGCCAGAACTTGACGGTTACGGGGTGCTGGTGGCCTTGCGATCGAATCCTGTTACTGCTACAGTACCTTTTGTTTTTCTTACCGGTAAAGCCGAGCGCTCTGAAATGCGGCAAGGTATGGAATTGGGAGCAGATGATTACCTGACGAAACCTTTTAGTAAAGCTGAACTTGTGGGAGCGATATCGAGCCGCTTGAAAAAACAAGAAGCTGTCGCCGAACAGTACAATAATTTGCGATGGCAAAACGGCGCCTTAACCCCAGATACCGCCCACAAATTACAGCAGATAAAAACAAATTTGTGCAACGCCTTGGAACGTGAAGAATTCCAAGTTTACTATCAGCCGCAAATCAATGTCCAGACAGGTAAAATTATGAGTGCAGAAGCTTTAGTGCGCTGGCTGCATCCAGAAAAAGGGCTGATTTCGCCCGCAGAATTTATTCCCGATGCCGAAGAAACTGGCTTCATAATACAATTAGGCGAGTGGGTTTTGCAGACAGCTTGCAGGCAAATGCAAGTTTGGCACAATGCTGGTTTTTCGCTGCGGGTAGCGGTGAATCTGTCGCCGCGCCAATTTCACCAACCAGACCTCAGCAGCAGAGTTGCCCAAATTTTAGCAGAAACTGGTTTGGAACCGAGCAGTTTGGAATTAGAGCTGACAGAAAGTTTGATGGTAGAGGATGCCGAAAGTGCGATCGCTGCTTTGCAACAATTGAAAAATTTGGGAGTTTGTATATCTATTGACGATTTCGGAACCGGGTATTCTTCTTTAAGCTATTTGACGCAATACCCCTTCGATATTTTAAAAATTGACCGCTGTTTTATCAGCAATATCACCGATGGTTGCACAAATGCAGCGATTGTGAAAGCTATTATTGAAATGGCGCACAGTCTCTGTCTTGAAGTAATTGCCGAAGGAGTTGAAACCGAAGCAGAAAAAGATTTTCTCTGCCGCTACGAGTGCGATACAATGCAAGGATATTTGTTCAGTCCTCCTTTGGTGGCAGCGGATTTTGAACGGTTGCTGCTGGAAGGCAAATAGAAGAGCGATCAAGTCAATATTTGTCCGATAATTAAGTGCGATCGGGGTGGAATATGGTTGGAGAATCCAGCAGTAACGTTGACTCACTCAAATCAAGCAATAAAAAATATAAGGATGTTTACATAGCTGTTCAATTATCTATAGTGATAGTTTTTTTAGCTATTATGTCCAAATTTTTTGTCATTATCAACGCTGGAGAACGGGGCGTGATGATGCAGTTTGGTAAAGTGCAAGACCAGGTACTTGGAGAAGGAATTCACGTAATAGTTCCCATAGTTGATACTGTAAAAAAATTGAGCGTCAGGGTGCAGAAACAGGAAAGCTCTGCTGAAGCTTCCTCAAAAGATTTGCAAGATGTTTTCACAGATGTAGCGCTGAACTGGCACATTATCCCAGAAGAAGCCAATGCTATTTTTCAACAAATAGGTGACGAAAAAGAAGTGGTAGATTGCATTATCGCTCCGGCAGTTGAAGAAGTATTAAAAGCAGTTATGGCAAAATACACGGCTGAAGAAATTATTACTAAACGGGGAGAAGTTAAAGCGGAAGTTGATGATTTTTTGACCTTAAGGCTGGTTACATATCACATTGCCGTTGACGATATTTCTTTAGTGCACGTTCACTTTTCTGAGCGGTTTAGCGATGCGGTGGAGGCGAAACAAATAGCCGAACAGGAAGCAAAAAAAGGGGAGTTTTTAGCGCTGAAGGCAGCAAAAGAGGCAGAGGCTAAGGTGAATTTAGCTAAAGGGGAAGCTGAAGTGCAAAGATTGCTGCGAAACAATTTGACTCCGGAACTGTTGCAAAGGCAAGCTATAGAAAAATGGAACGGGCAATTGCCGCTGATTGTTGGTGATGGGAGTAAAAATTTATTGGATTTGAGGAAATTGGTCGATCGATAATTATCGTTCTGGACGCACGGCTGGCCAGAAACCGGGTTTTTTTTACGAAAATACACGGCCTTTAGCTTTTTATGTGGGTCAAAAATCCGGTTTATTGAGTATTGGTGCGTAAGTCCTGAATTACCAATCCTCAGGAAATTGAATTAATATCTGTTCAAAAGCTTTAGTAATTCCAGTTTGAAAACGCTGTCGGTGCTTCAGTTTCAAAACGGGTTTAATTATTTTAAGACCTACATTTGAACTTGCTTGGCTATCTATAATTTTAATCGATCGCAGTGTAGATAGCTGCAATTCTTTTTTTACCATCAATTCAGGAATAGCCGCGGCACCTGTGCCGCTTTCCACCACGGCTTTTACCATTTCACTGCTGTTCAAAACTAAAGTTACATTTAATTCATAGGGATTAATGCCCCAACTTTGCAAAGATTGTTCCAACATTTGCTGAACTCCAGAACCTGCTTCTCGCATCACCCAATCCGTTTGCGCAATTTCCGTTAAATTCACCTCTGCACGTTCAAACCAAGGGTGAGATTTGCCAACAACAATCAGCAAGCGTTCGCTGCCTATAACTTCTTCCTCCAGAGTGTTCTTAAGCGAAGCTTTGATGTCTCCGGTCACTAAACCCAAATCAAATGTTCCCGTCGCCGTACCCGCACAAATTTCTTCGGCATTTGCCAGAGTACAATTCACGCAAATACCAGGATATTTCTGTTTGAACTTGCTAATTTTATCAGGCAACCAATAATTGCCAATGGTCAGACTGCAACCCAATTTTAAATCGCCTCGCTGCAAGTCGTTCAACTCCCGCAAACCTCTCTCAGTCAAAGCAACTTGGTCGAGAATTTTCTGCGTTTCAACTTGCAGCAACTTCCCGGCTTCCGTGATTTCGATGTGTCGGCCGATGCGGTGAAATAGTTTGACTCCATATTGCGCCTCTAAGCTTTGGATTGCCGCACTGACAGCGGGTTGAGTGATGTAAAGTTCCTCCGCCGCGCGGCTGAAGTGCAGGTGTTCCGCTACAGCTAGAAAAACTCGCAGTTGGTCAAGCGTCATTCCGGCCATTCTGAGTGCCCCTTTACTAAATACAGTTATTTTTTGAGATTAAAATCTGTTGTGGCTAAGCTTTTACCTGAACTTTTCGATCGAGTCTCTGGTACAGGCTGGAATTGCCAAAAAAGCACGGTTGCCAGCCGCTATTTAAATTTTCCTTTTAACGTCAAGGGTTTGAGCTTTTGGCGACAGATAGGTCTCGTATAGGTTTGGTACTCCAACAGTTCTTTTCCGGGCGGCACTGCATCACTTGCATTTATTAATTCGATAAAAAACAACATTTGATTTTACCGCTGAAGGGCCTTACAGTTAGACTCAATCGTCTGAACATTCGGCCCGACGCTGAAGCAGCACCGACAAGTTGAAGCCGATCGCCAAAAGTCGATCGACCAAAATAGAGAAGATAAATGACCAAGAAAACGAAAAAAAATCAGAGTGCACACGGCTTAAAGCCGGACTGCCTCTCCTTCGGGGAGGTTTTAGCTCAATCCTTTGCCGTTATTGCACCTACAACTATACCCGCATCTAATATAGGGTTAATTGTCGCTCTTTCGGGTAACGGGGCTTGGCTGAGCTTTCTCATCGGCTTGATAGGCCTAGTATTTGTCAGCATCAATATCAACCAATTTGCGAGTCGATCGGCTTCTGCTGGTTCTCTTTATTCTTACATTGTTAAAGGACTTGGCCCGACTGCCGGCGTAATTTGCGGCTGGAGTTTGGTACTGGCTTATCTATTTACTGCGATGGCCGTTTTGTGTGGTTTTGCCAACTTTACGGGTACTTTCATCGGTCATTTAGGCATCCATCCGTCACCGATTACGCTGTTAGCGATCGGGGCGGGCGTTGCTTGGTATGCAGGTTATAAAGATATCCAACTCTCAGCTATGGCGATGCTGTGGCTGGAAGGAGCATCAGTGGCAGCGATCGCACTTTTAGGAATTATCATCTGGGCCCACAAAGGTTTTGCCTTAGATATATCCCAATTAACTTTGGAAGGCGTAACTCCGGGGAACATAGCGACGGGACTTGTCTTAGTAATGTTTGGTTTCTCAGGTTTTGAAAGTGCTACATCTCTGGGCGACGAAGCGAAAAAACCATTAAAAAATATCCCCAGAGCTGTCATGGGCAGTGCTGTTATGGCAGGCTTATTCTTCATTCTGATGACCTATATTGAGGTTTTGGGTTTTAGCGGTACGGGAGTTTCTATTACTAATAGTGAAGAACCTCTCAGTTTTCTGGCGCAGCAAGTGGGCATGGGTTGGCTGGGAGAGTTAGTGGCTTTCGGCGCTTTATTTAGCTTTTTTGCTTGCGTGCTCGGCAGCATCAATCCAGCGGCGAGAGTGTTTTTTATGATGGCGCGGCACGGTTTGTTTCACTCTTCATTAGGTGTAGCGCATTCGTCTAATAGAACTCCCCACGTTGCAGTAACGATGTGTACATTTATGACATTTTTGGTGCCTGCTGTGATGTGTCTGTTTCACATCAAACTGTTCGATTGTATGGGTTATTTGGGGGCAATTTGCAGCTACGGATTTTTAACGGTATACATCTTGATTTCGATCGCAGCTCCGGTTTACCTGCACAAAATTGGCAAATTGCGCGTGCGAGATGTGCTATTCTCGGTGGCGGCGATCGCATTTATGATGATTCCGATTGCGGGCAGCGTGGGCATTCCAGGCAGCACTATGTTCCCAGTTCCCGAAGCTCCTTACGATGCGTTTCCTTACTTGTTCTTGATGTACTTGGTGCTTACTTGCGGGTGGTTTTTCTTGCAGCGGCGGCGCTCTCCTGGACTTGTGGGATCGATGGAGCAGGGTATTGACGCAATTCATGCCAAGTTCGAGGAAGATAATACAATTTACGGCGGTGTTCGATTGAAAACCGTCCCCTTTGACAGCGATCGTTTTTGATTAACAGTTACCAATTCGCTGTTCGGAGAAAGAGTTTTTAAGCAACTGGGTTTTTACTGAGATATTGCAGCATTGTCAATCAGCATTTCAAGGGCGTTGCTCAGCTCGACAGCCCACAATAAAATTTAATTTTTGTGGAACGGGCATCTTGCCCGTTCCGAAGATACGATTCCAGCAAGTACAACCAAATAAAAAATCTGAGGAGACACAGAAATGAATGAATTATTAATAGCAATTTCTACGGGAATGACAGCTTTTACGGCTACGAATCTTGACGATATTCTGATTCTGCTGCTGTTTTTCTCGCAGGTGAATGCAGTATTTCGGCGCAGGCATATCGTCTTCGGTCAGTATCTGGGCTTTAGTACACTGGTTTTCGTTAGCCTTCCCGGCTTTTTTGGCCGCTTAATCTTTCCGCCAGATTGGATCGGAATGCTGGGTTTGCTGCCAATTGCGATCGGGCTCAGCCGCTTGCTGAATCCAGAAACCGACGATTCGGAAGTTGAGGCAGAATTAAAGGAATCTGAGAAATCTTTTTTTAGCAGTTTTCTGTCTCCTCAAACTTACAGCGTAGCAGCGGTGACAGTGGCAAATGGAGGCGACAATATCGGGATATATGTGCCGCTTTTTGCTAGCAATACTTTAGAAAGTTTGGCGGGGATTCTCGCTGTATTCTTCGCGATGGTTGGCGTTTGGTGCTACGCTGCTTATCGCTTAATTCAGATGCGGGCGATTGCGGATAATTTGACTCGCTACGGCAATCAGCTTGTGCCTTTTGTTTTGATCGGATTGGGAATTGCGATTCTGGTGAAAAGCGGCACTCTGGCCAGTCCAACTTTAAGTATAATATCTTTAGTGGGTTGCGCTTTCTGTTTGATAACTATGAGCAGAGGTAACGCCAGCGAACCTGAAGTTTAGAAAAGTTTAAGGGACAGCACATGAATTGGATTGCAGCAGCGATTCTTGCCGGGATGACATCTTTTGCCGCAACCAATATCGACGATATGGTGATTTCGATGCTGTTCTTCGCCCAGATAAACGATTCTTTCCGCCCCCGGCATATCTTTGTCGGTAAGTACCTCGGATTTGCAGCGCTCATCGCTGCTAGTTTGCCCGGTTTTTTTGGCGGTTTAATTGTGCCGAAAGCTTGGATTGGCTTGCTGGGTTTGGTTCCGATCGCGATCGGCATCAGTCACTTAGTCAAGAAAGAAAATGAGGAAAACGACGTACAAGCAGTATCCGGCGAATTTAACCGCGAATCTAATTCACCTGTGTCAAAACTAGCAAATCTTTTCAACCCCCAAACTTTGAACGTGGCTGCTGTTACTGTAGCCAACGGTGGAGACAACATCGGCATTTATTTGCCGCTGTTTGCTAGCAGCGATTTGCCGAGCTTGGTGGTGATTTTGGCGGTTTTCTCGGTGATGGTAGGTGTTTGGTCTTATGCCGCTTACCGGTTAACTCGCCAAAGGGCGATCGCCCGTATTTTGACTCGCTATACCAAGGCTGTTGTTCCTTTTGTTTTGATTGGTTTGGGAATATTTATTCTGATTGAAAGCGGTAGTTACCGGCTGATCCCTGCTTTTCAACATAATTAATTATTACCTAATATTCTGCTACTTACATCCCTCTTTAGGTAGATAGTTGGTCGTAATTCATAACTCCTAACTCATCATTTTATCTTAACAATTATTTGCTTGAAATTTGCGCTAATTCGCTTGAAATATCTCAAGAAATATGCTAAGTTAACAATGAAGTGAGTGACTAAACTAAAAGCAGCTTCAAACGAATTTAGGCTCTAGTCTTCACTCAAGTGCCAAGCATCTTTTGAGCTAGCCAATAACCAGACTTAGGCAACAATATACCTCTTGTCTCAAGAAATCCTGTAGTGGTGAATCAAACAAAGCTAAAAACTTGAGGATGAATCCCTAAAATATCGCCCGAACACTTAACCACTACCCCACCCAGCTAGACTTTGACAATAGGTATAATGCTAAAAAACCAGATTTTTCGATTCAGCAAAATTTTGCCGCTCGGGCAAACAAGTTAAAGAGAGCTGGTTTTTGCCTAAGTCCTAAAATAGCAAGCAAACAGAAAGTTGGAAAAAACCTGACAATCTAGAAAAGGAGAAAAATTGTGAAAATCTTCAAATTTGTTTTAGTGCTCTTGGTAATGGTCGCAAATTTAGTATTCGTTCCCCCCTCCTGGGCCGACGCTCCAAAAACGCCGAGATATGCGAGCAATCCCGACTACATAGAGGTCACTGAAGCTCTGACTGAAGCTCTGAACACTCTCAAGGCTGCGAAAGACTCACCCGATATCGCCCAGAATTATACCCCTAAGGAACTCCACAAAAAAATCTCTCAATTGGAGTTTCAAAAATACACTTTAGAAACGGGAAAACCTTGGGGTCAGTGCCGCAACGAGACAGGGAAAACCCTGGCTGTCTACGGCCCGAAAGGCAAAAAAGCCGCTTCTTCTACTTACGATAATGCCCTGTATTTTCTAGCTGACGGCCAAACAACTGAACATAAATGGGATTGCGATGGGATTTTTCTACCCAGCGATATCAAAGCAACCGATTTAAGAGCGACCGATCAACCTTCAGAAGAATTGACGGGCAGTCTAGCTGTTAAGATAGTTGACGGAACTCAAGTTGTAGCGAGAGCTAATCCCGATACGGGGGCTGTAGAATTCAACGTTCCTACTGCTAAAGTTTTCCAGCCTGGGGATGCGAATTGGTTTGTTCCTGACGTGACTCAGGCTTACATAGATGCGCAACTTCCCAACGCACCTACTGAGGAAAATGATTAGTTTGGGTGAAGTTGTAATGCGATCGGCTGTGTAAAGCCCGTTGCAACGCAAGAACCCGCCGGGATCGTTCCCCGGCGGATAATCGTCCCAGCGAAAATATATCGGTTTACCTTCATATTTGGAGTTAATATTAAAAGGTTGCATTTATGTTATTAAATTGGAAATCCACGAAAGTAAATACAGAAAAGATTAAGCGACCAAATCCGTCGCGGGTGCGGGATCACTTGGCAAACGAGCGCACTTATTTAGCATGGATGCGGACAGCAATATCGCTGATGGGTTTTGGCGTAGTTATCGTGCGCCTTCGCGCCTTCCATCCCCCTCTGCTGCCAACTCCCGGCAACGGTTGGAAGTTGGGTTTGCTTTTTTCAATAGTGGGTTTGCTGACGGTGCTCTTATCAACTAAGCACTACTTCGGCGTCCGCCACGATATCGATTACGATACTTATGAACCTACCGATCGCTGGGTAATTCTTTTCAGCCTCGCGATCGCCATCCTAGGGGCTGGGGTAATTTATTATATGTTCACCATTCCTTCTAGCTTAGAAGGTTTGATGGCACCAGAATAATGGCGCTGGTTTTATATTAATCTTAAAGAGTTCGATCGCGTGCAATTATCGTTCAAACCGATGCAAGTAGATGAGGAGAAACCAAAGCAGCAAAATCTGTCGCGGGCGATCGATCGATCGGCAAATGAACGCACCTTCTTAGCATGGATGCGGGCCGCTATGGCACTCATGGGTTTTGGCGTCATCATCATCCGACTTCGCGTCGTGCAAATGCCCGTACATTACCGCGAGGCGATGGGGTGGAAGTTGGGTTTAATCTTCTCTCTAATAGGTTGGGCGACAGTCTTCATCTCAACTGTGCACTACTTCACCGTTCGCCACCAAATTGACCGCGATACCTACAATCCCCCAGACGCCATGGTTTTATTTTTCAGTTTCGCTGTGGGCTTATTGGGGATTGGAGTAATTTATTCGATTTTGGCAGCCGCCCTGGGCCCAAGTAGTTTTGTAATACCCGATTGAGTGTCAACAGGAGTTAATCATGAACAGCGATACAGTTGCCACGATCGCTTCCATTCTCATCTTAGGTGCTGCTATCTGGGCCGCATTCGTAGTGCTGGAGACTGTCGCCAAAATAGTCCCTAAATTGCTGGGCGTGACAGTCGCGATCGGGCTTTTGCTCGTTTACCTGCAATTTTACTGGGGGATCGATACTGCATATCTTTGGCAAACTGTCAAGCATTTGCCTGAAGCTTTCAATTTCTCGATAGGTGCCTAAACTCGCACCAGCCAGCATTCTCAACAACCTCTCCCTTATCGATATTCTTGTACCGGAAACAAAGTAGATTAAGCCGATCGACAATAAAACACGGTAACTCGATCGACTTACTAGACATAACTCAGTTTTGCTGCTAAACTACGGTAAGTCGATCGAGTTATGAGCTATTAACGTGGAAAACGCTAAAAAAGTTAGTCAAGACTACCAGCTTGCAGGACAACTGACCCAACAGTTGCCACAAGCTAAGGGCTTTAAGGAAGTCTGGTTTAAAAAAATCAGAGGCGGGTTACTTCTGGGAATTGGATATTTGCTATCACCGCTGTGTTGGTGGAACGACATATTTTTCAATCTGCCAATTGCCTACGCCTTTGGGTATATCTGTAGTGGGCTTTCCCCAGATTTACTGTTTCCTTGCACAATTGTCGGCTACTGGCTTTCCAATATTGCTGGAATTCTGTTGATGCAATTCGGGGCTGTAGATGTTTTTGCAGACAAACCCAAGGAAAAAAACCTCAAAAAAGAGTTATTGACGGGTTTAGTTTCCTCAACCGCCTTCACAATTGTCGTTGTGGCATTGATTCATTTTAATGTTCTCGATACTCCAGATTTCTTGACCGGCAAAGAGTCGGTTAACCTCAGCTCTGTTTTACCTATGACGATAGTCACTTCAAGGTAGAAGGCAGAAGATAAACCATCAATTAATCGAGGCTTTTTAATCAGTTACACAGGTAAATATAAAAAAATCAGGGAGCTTTTACTAAATTTTTTGTAGCTTTTTTAATTGCATTTGCTGAGTTTGACCGAGAATATTGTAGCTAAACACGCGGAAAAATTTAAGCGTTGAAAAGCAAAATTTCTGGTAATAAATATTGAAATGCGAGTAAGATTTTGCCTGTGTTGCTGTGTGGCAGGAGCCGCCCAAGTTATCTATTTGTTGGTTGGCAGCGCTTAAATACACAGTTTTTGGGCATAACCGTGAACTACTTATTACTATCATTTCTCAGTTTTTTTGTGGGCATTATCGTTGGTTTGACCGGAGTTGGCGGAGCGTCGCTCATCACCCCAATGTTAATTTTTGTTTTCCAAATTCCGGCATCAATTGCTATTAGTTCGGATGTCGTAGCTGCTACACTGATGAAAGTTGTTGGCGGCTTCAAACACTGGCAGCAAAAAACCCTCGACTTGCAAGTAGTTAAGTGGCTGGCTTTGGGTAGCGTACCCGGTTCGCTGACTGGGGTGTGGATTTTAGAGTGCATCAAATCCAGCGGAAGTCAGGACTTAGACAGCATATTGCTGCGCGTTCTCGGAGTAGCGATCGCACTAATTGTCGCTTTATCGCTGACCCAATTAGCGGTCAAAACATTTTTCCCTAATTTTAAATTTCCTGCGACCCCTAAATGGGACTTAAATACTAATTATGGCCGTATTTGTACTGTGAGTGCGGCAGCAATTTTAGGAGGCTTAGTGGGAATCACTAGCGTGTCTTCCGGTTCGATGTTTGCACTGTTGCTGATTGCTTTTTTCCGCCTGGATACTTCTAAATTGGTGGGTACAGATATTTCCCAGGCGGCCATTTTGTTGATGTTTACATCTCTGGGACACCTCAGCCTCGGAACAGTAGACTGGAGTTTAGTTTTGCCAATTTGGTTGGGTTCGGTGCCGGGAGTTTTGGTAGGGGCTAAATTCTGCCAAATTATGCCTCAACGCCCGCTGAAGTTTGTGATTTACGGAATGTTGGCGATGGCTAGTTGGAAGTTATATCAAGTCTGAAAGGTAGGGTAAGGTCAATCGATTTTAGATTTTAGACTTTAGATTTTAGATTGAAGCATTGACCCCACGGATAAATTCGGGGGCTTGTATCCTGGATGCTTTCGGTCAGGAGTATTGCTGTCAAGAAATATGCGCTTTCGGTGCAGTGCGCCAGGGAATTAATTCCCTGGCGGTCTTTCGGGTTAAGCTGATAACAATGTCGCAGTAATGACGATCGCCCCTACTACGTATTAATAATTGCTGACTAATGCTTCGAGTTCGCTGACAGTCGGCAATTCTAAGTCTTTGAACAAGACTGTACTGAGGTAGCGTTCGCCATAAGAAGGCTGCACAAAAACTATCAATTTTCCTGCATTTTCTGGACGCTTGCCGACTTGAACTGCGGCACACAAAGCGGCGCCTGCTGAGATTCCTGACAACAATCCTTCTTCTCTGGCAAGCCGGCGACTGTAGGCGATCGCATCTGCGTCGCTAACTGCGATCACCTCATCAATTAACTCGGGTTTCAACACTTCCGGGATGAATCCTGCACCAATCCCTTGAATT
>JAICRN010000322.1 GCA_025937335.1 Microcoleus sp. TY_ISSM_2_bin.22 | reverse complement strand
ATAACAATTAAAATTGTAAGTTATTTAATTCGCGATCCTAAGTTATCCGAGGGCTTTTTTAAACTTCAAATGCTTGTCAATAATTTAACTCGTTCAATTTTTCAAAACCTCAATATCCCTTATTGCCACTTGGACTCTGCGTAGAGTGACAAAAGAGGGTTAAAAAGTTTTCACAATTGAGCGGTTTCTCCCCTGCTCTTTAGCTTCATATAATGCTTTATCAGCCGCAGCAATCAAGATTGAGGGGTCAGAGGTGTGCTGTGGAACTACACTGAAAACGCCCAGACTCAAGGTGAGGTATTTATTAACAGCAGATTGAGCGTGAGCAATTTTAAGATTTAGCACTTCATGCCGCATCGCCTCAGCAACTTTTAGCGCTCCTTCAGCTTTGGTATTAGGTAGAATTACAGCGAATTCTTCACCTCCGTAACGAGCAAATAAATCTGCCGGACGCTTAATAGCACGGCTAATCGCTTGAGCCACTTGCTGCAGACAGGAATCCCCGGCTAAATGACCATAAGTATCATTGTATTTTTTGAAATAATCAATATCGCCTAAAATCAAAGATAGGGGTAATTGCTCTCGTGCCATCCGTTGCCACTCTTTATTGAGAGATTCATTGAACTGACGGCGATTGGCGATTCCTGTTAAGCTATCTAAAGAGGCGAGACGCTGTAGCTCGATATTAGCTTCAACTAAAGCAGATTCAGCTCGTTTACGAGCTTGAATTTCCTGTTGTAGAAACGCATTTTGCTCTGCGATTTTCTGGGCTTGCTTCTGAAGTTGAAGATACAGATCGCGGATAATTAGTTGGTTTTTAACTCGAGCTAAAACTTCGGCTGACTGAAATGGTTTGGTAATGTAATCTACCCCTCCAACCTCAAAGGCTTTTACTTTATCAAATACATCATCAAGAGCGCTGATAAAAATTACTGGAATCTCCGCTGTTTGTGGGTGAGTTTTTAGCAAGGAGCAAACTTCATAGCCATCCATTTCTGGCATCAAGATGTCAAGTAAAATCAGAGCGGGGGGAGCATTTTGGGCAACTTTTAAAGCCAGATGACCGTTAATTGCCCTTCGGACGTGATATCCAGACTCGGTAAGGATAGCGGACAAAACTCGGAGGTTGTCTGGATGATCGTCAACGACGAGGATGTCCCTCAAGAAAGCGGGTACTTGATGGCTATTCATTACTAGATGCTCGGACTAAATTAAAGAGTATATCTAAGCGAAAGTTATTAACCAAATCTGCCAGGGTGTGTGCTAAACTTGCCTCGCTTTCGGGAATTTGGTCGATTAGCTGCAATATTAACTCGTCGTTGGCACAAAGCACCTCTTGTCGGAACTGTGCTATCCATTCAGAAGGCATGACGTTTAGATCCTCTGGTGTTAAGTTTCTCGGTGTTGCTGGCTGGGGTGAGCTATGCGACAAATCCTCTTGATAAATATAACGGACTCCTAAGTGTTGAGCCATCTTGTCAAATAGCATCGACTCTCGGAAAGGCTTATGTATAAAGTCATCGCAGCCTGCGGTCATAATTTTGCCTCGCTCTTCTTCAAAAGCACTAGCAGTTAAAGCAATAATTTTTGTTGCGTTAGTAGGTGATGAGTTGGCAGGTAAGTTGATATTCTCTCCAGCTACTGCACTTTGCTGTTCCAAAGCTTTTATTTTTCTAGTTGCTTCGTAGCCGTCCATGACGGGCATTCGCATATCCATCCAGATTAGGTGCGGTTTCCAAGTTGACCACAAAGCGATCGCTTCTTGACCGTTAACCGCTTCTCGCACTTCAAATCCTAACGGTTCGAGTATTTTTAAGAGCAACTGACGGTTCTCTTCGACATCCTCAACAACTAGAATGCGGTATACAGGTTGATTTGGCTCTAATCCAATAACTTCCTGGGTAACTAATAAACTCTTTTCATCAGGTTCAGCAACCTCGCTCGCGACGATATCGAATGTGAAAATTGTTCCCTGACCGAGTTGACTGCTAGCCGCAATCTCTCCTCCCATCATCTCTACGAATTGTTTGCTGATAGTTAAACCCAACCCCGTTCCTTGCATCGATTGGCGACCTGTTTCTGTTTGGACGAAGGGAACGAATAAAGTTTTAATTTCATTGGGATCGATGCCGGGTCCAGTGTCTTCAATTTCAAACAACAAATAGGTTTTCGAGCTGAGGTTTTGGATGTCAGCTTTTTCTGATATCCAGCCCTTTTTCACTCGTAATGCGACGCGACCTGAGGCAGTGAATTTTATCGCATTTCCCAACAGGTTAATTAAAACTTGACGCAATTTATTCTCGTCAGTTTGCACGTATTGGGGAACATTTGATGCCCGTTCAAAGGTTAGCTGCAAGCCTTTAGAAATCGCTTTTAGTTGGAGCATCTGTTCTATATCGTTCAGTAGCTGATACAGGTCAAAGCGATTTTCATTGAGCGTAGTTTGACCAGCTTCAATTTTGGACACTGACAAAATATCATTGATTAAATTAAGCAAATGTTCGCCACTACGATTGATAATTTTTAGCTGTTCTTTTTGCTCAGAGTCAACGGAACTACTGCGAACCATCACCTGGCTAAAACCGAGAATGGCGTTGAGAGGAGTACGCAGTTCGTGGCTCATGTTGGACAAGAAGCGGCTTTTAGCGATGGATGCGGCTTTGGCGGCTTGGAGGGCTTGTTGCAAGGCGGCTTCTGCTTGTTTGCGATCGCTTACATCTATGGCGTGACCTACGGCGCGAATTGGTCGTTTGTTGTCATCTCGCGAGATCGTGCCGTAATCTGACAGGTAAACGTAGTGACCGTCTCGATGGCGAAGTCGGTATTCCAAAACGAAATAACTTTGAGTTTCGTTCGCAAAGGCTTCGGATAGCTGCTGGGAAATTTTGGGGAAATCTTCTGGGTGGACGTGTTCGTTCCACCACTCAACCTTCGCGTCGGCTTCTTCGGGGCGGTACCCAACAAGTTCAAATAGTCCCCGCGTTCGCAGAACGCTATTCTGCTTGAAATCCCAGTCGTAAATAAATCCTTTTACTGCTGATGCTGCTAGCTGAAAACGTTCGTTACTTTCTTGCAGCGCTTGCTCCATTTGCTTGCGATCGCTAATATCGAAAGCTAGACCCTGAAGCACTTGAGTCTTTCCGTTCGCGGCAAGGACGAGATTGGCTCGATCTCTGACCCAAACCGTTCTGCCATTGCGAGTTATCATGCGATATTCGACGCTCAATGGTTCTCCCGTAGAAATCGTCGTGCTGACAGCTTGCCAAACGCGATCGCGATCTTCTGGATGTACGAAATCGGCCCAACTATTAAAGAATCCAGCAGACCATTCTTCCGGAGGAACTTCCAGCAATTGTTGCAGTTGCGGGCTGATATAAGCTTCCTCGGTTGTTGCCTCAAGCGGAGAGATATAAACGATACCCGGAATTTGTTCGATTAAGGTGCGATATTTATACTCGGCTTGTTTGAGCTTTTCTTCTGCAAGTTTGCGATCGCTAATATCTAAAATCACCCCATGCCAAACTTTAGAACCATCTTCGCGGTCTTCGAGTTGGGCTTGGGCGCGCAGCCATTTTTGTTTTCCAGAAGGAGTTATATTGCGCCATTCAGCAGTGACAGGTTGCAGGTTTTGCAGGGAGTAAGAAATTGCTTCTTCAAACCTGGGTCGGTCATCAGGAGAAACTTGGTTTTCAAGAAGATTTCGATCTTCTAGTACCTGCTCTGGTTCGATTTCAAATAAGTCTCGGCAACCGGGACTGACATACTCAAACTTAGCCGAACCATCGGGATAGTATCCAAAGGAGTAAAGGGTTCCCGGAATGCTGGCAGTCAGGTGTTGCAGTCGAGCTTCGCTGAGGCTCAGCGCTTCTTCTGCGCGTTTGCGATCGCTGATATCTTCAACAATGTACGACAATCTCGGACGACCGTTGGGGCCAATTCCGATCGGGCAAACGCTGGCAGAGAGCCATTTTAACTCGGTTTGAGTCTCGTGAGGATAATCAAAGCGCGCGGCTGCTTGAGTCTGTAAAGCTTCTCGATAGCGCTCGATCCACTGCTGTAGGTGTGCTGGTGGCACTCCCATCTCACTTGCAAAGCGATTTTTCATCTGTTCTGGGGTAGTACCGAAGAATCGCGCCGATGTTGGATTATCAGAAAGATGCAGAATATCGTCGTCATACAGCTCGACAATACCCATCAACATCGAGCCGCTGTCGAAGAAACTGCGAAGGGTTGATTCGCTTTGCTGTAGCGCTTCTTCTGCCCGTTTGCGATCGCTAATATCTTCGACAATGTACGACAATCTCGGACGGCCCTCAGAGCCAATGGTAATCGGGCAAACGCTGGCAGATAGCCACTTTTGTCCTGTAGGAGTTTCGTGAGGGTATTCAAATCGTACTGGAGCTTGAGTTTTTACAGCTTCCCAGTAGTGGCTGAGCCAAAATTGCAGGAGCGATCGCTGCATTCCAGATTTGCCAACAAAGTGATTCTGCATCGCCTCTGGGGTGGTACCGAAGAACTGCGCGGTTGCTGGGTTAGCAGACAAATGCAAAAAGTCATCTTCATACAGATCGACAATGCCCATCATCATGACACTGCTATTGAAGAAAGCTCGCAGGGTAGATTCGCTCTGCTGCAACGCTACTTCCATTTGTTTCAGTTGGGTGAGGTTACGCAAACTTGCCACCACGCCTGAAATAGTGCCATCTGCCTCTACATAAGGAGCGTAGGTTGCGCTGAGAAATTTCTCTTCTCCGTTTGAATATTTAAACCACTGTTCGTATTGAACAATCTCTCCAGCTAAACATCGGTCTACTTTGGGTTTGATTTGAGTTTCAAACAGGTCTTTACCTAAAAAATCACTAATAGTATATCCGAGTATCTGTTCCTGACAGCGGTTATGCCAATTCAGATATGCTTGGTTAACAATTTTATAGGTATAGTTGCGCTCGATTAAACAAATTGCATCAGTAGTAGTGGCAACAATCTTTTCGTAGCGTCGCAGGCTTTCTTCAGCAAGTTTGCGCTTGGTGATATCTGTTCCTACTGCTTGCAACTCTATTAAGTGACCGTTGCTATCAAATATGCCTCGGTTAGTCCAGTGCGTCCAACGAATTTTTCCGCCAGCAATCACTCGATTTTCAATAGTAACAACCGGATTTTGCCAACTGATTTTATTGACGCATTGAGCCACATATTCCCGGTCTTCCTCAATCACAACGGGTTCGTAGCGATATCCCACAATTTCTTCCCGCGTTATGCCAAAAAATTGACAGTAAGCTTCGTTGACATAAGTAAGAGTGCCATCGGGTAAAAACCGAGCAATGAGTTCTGTCTGATCTTCAAGAATGCCACGATAACGCGCTTCGCTTTGCCGCAGTGCCTCTTCTGCCTGTTTGCGAGCGGTAATATCAGCAAACGAGCAAACAACTGCATGGGGAAGAGGTTCGCCCGCTCGACGCAGAGGTTGAGAATTAATAGAAATCCAGGTAAAACTACCATCCGGTTTGTGGACTCCCATCACGAGGTTTGAGCAAGCTTTGCCCGTTCGCAGCGTCACCATTGCCGGGTGTTCCTCTCCTGGGAAGGGGGAACCGTCTTCGCGCACCGCTCGCCAGTTGGGATCGAGAGAAGTTCGCCCCATCATTTGCTTGCGAGACAAACCCAAAATGCGTTTGGCACTGGCATTACAAGTACGGATCGCACCGTCCGCATCTTGCAAGACAATCCCCTCTGCCATCACTGCTATCACAGTACGGTAGCGTTCTTCGCTCTCTTGGAGGGCGGCTTGCGCTCGCTTGCGTTCGGTGATATCGCGCACCAGACATACAACCTCATCGGCACCGCTTTTGACGATGCGCGTTTCGTAGCTGTGGATACCATCGGGTTTTTCCAGGTCGTGTTCGTAAAGTTGTAGCGTTCCAGTTTCCGCTACTATCTGGAAACGTTCGAGAAAGTCAGCTTTAATTGGTTCGGGAAGGCAGGTGTCTTGTAGCTTTCTGCCAATTAGCGCTTCGCGCGGCACCTGTAAGGATATGTCATTTCCCGCCACATCTAAATAAGTCCCATCTACCCGATGCCGCACCATCAAATCGGGTATCGCACTCAAAAGCGCCTGCATTCGTTCTTCGCTTTGCCTGAGTGCGGTTTCTGTCTTTTTGAGTTCGGTAATATCTGTCGAAATACCGCACAGGCCATAAACATCGCCGTCAGAATTTTTTAGAGGAACTTTGGTCGATAAAACGTAATGTAGCTCTCCATTACTATCAATTCCAATTTCCTCAAAGCGATGGACAAGACCGCTGTTTGTTACGCGATCGCAAGTTTCTTTGTAAGCTAAAACAAATTCTTCATCAAAAAATTTACGGTCGTTATTTCCAATAATTTCAGATGCGCTACACCCAAAAAAATCCTCAGTTAAGCGATTGACATAGATGTAGGTGCCATTCAAATCTTTGATATAAATACAAGCACCTGCATTCTCTAAGATAGCTGATAGTTTCGCTTCGCTGCCTCGTAATTGGTCTTCTATTTGCTTGCGCTCCTCAATTTCCTGCTCTAATTGAGCATTTGTTTGGGTTAGTGCAGCCGTGCGTTCTTGTACCTGAGTTTCTAGAAGTTGATTGTAATCTTTTAAGAGTTGTTCTGATTGTTTGCGCTCAGTGATATCAGTAATGGTGCCGATGTAACCGATGGTGTTCCCATCAACATCTTTTTCCGCGATCGCTTGT
>JAICRN010000302.1 GCA_025937335.1 Microcoleus sp. TY_ISSM_2_bin.22 | reverse complement strand
CTTGCTTTGTATCCGGGCGCGCGCTTGTTGGTTTTAAGCGCAGATCGACACACGCCGGGAAAGGTCGCACAATTGTTGACGCAGCAAGGGTTTGGCAACAGTTTGATGACCGTGTTCGAGCGGATGGGAGGGGACTCGGAACGGCGGAGCGAGGGGGTAGCAGCAGCCTGGAATGCAGCGGATTTGGCGGATTTGAACACGATCGCGATCGCAGTTGCAGCCGATCGACAAACTCTTATCCTCCCCCGACCTGCGGGTTTGCCGGATGCTGCATATCGCCACGACGGACAACTTACCAAGCGGGAGGTTCGAGCCGTTACTCTGTCAGCGTTAGCACCGATTCCGGGAGAGTTGCTTTGGGATGTGGGGGCCGGCTGCGGCTCGATCGCGATCGAATGGATGCGGAGTCATCCTCGGTGCAGGGCGATCGCGATCGAACGCCATCCGACTCGATTGCAATACATCGCTGAAAATGCCTCGACTTTCGGCGTTCCCGAACTCCAAATTGTCGCGGGTGAAGCGCCGGAAGCCCTGACAAATTTGCCTCAACCGAATGCTATTTTCATCGGTGGCGGTGTCACCGCAGAAGCTTTGCTGGAAACTTGCTGGAATGCTTTAGGTGAAGGTGCCCGATTAGTTGTTAATGCGGTGACAGTTGAGAGCGAGTTTAAAGTTTTGCAGTGGCACGATCGTTATGGTGGGGAACTAATTAGAATTGGGATTCAGCGAGTAGGGGCGATCGGCTCTTTTGTGGGTTGGAAACCGCTGGCACCAATTACTCAGTGGGCGGTAGTTAAAAGGTAAAGTAAATTATAGTCAAGCTTAATTGACAATACTTAGGACAGTTGTAGATTTGATCGACTGTCCAAAACCCCGACTGGCTATATAGTGGACTATTTTTTCTTTCGTTTGAGTAAGAGTGCTAAGTTTCAAAAAATGCGTTAAAAATGGCAGGGCTTCCTCGCGATCGGCTTACAGGGCCGTTAAAAAACTGTCCGAACTATTGAATTGACACACTTAAGGATTTCAGTACCGTCGCAGAAGTGGTCTTCTTACACAAGACAAACATCCCAACTTGTTATTGCGCCGGACTCTTTGAATATCTCTGGTCTACCGTGGTAAAATATTCGCATTTGCTTAACTTCAGGTTAGATTGATAGCGCCAGTACACTTGTACTATGTGCTACAACCCGGTAGATGCTACATATCTAACTATCGTTGGAGCCGACAAGCGAATGATTTATTCAGTGAGCTGAAAAGCTGACGATTGCGGATAAACTGAGTTTTGTACCGCAATTTGGGGTGGGGACAGTAGTTTCGAGATTGCCTGTCAGTATTATTCATTTGGTTAATGTCAGATGTTATATCAACTCATTAGTCTCGTTGCTTCTGAAGTTATTAAGCTCATTACGGGTAAATTACTTACAGAAAACCAAATTAAAAATATTAGCAACCATGTAGTAGGCCAGTATTTTGCTGACCTGTTTCCACATTGGAAAATGAGGCAGAAGCGGAAGAACGCATAACTTTAGCTAGGATGCACATGACGGAAGCTAGCAAAATAATTTCAAGCTTGCAGGGTGATCTTGAAAGGCAAGCTAACCAACTTGATTTTTTAGGAAAGGAGATCGATCAGAAAAAACTAATAGCAGAAAGATATGCTGTTCTTGCTCAAACAAATCAAGAGGCATTCTCTGCATTTAAGATGGAGATGGAAGAAACTCTTAGAAAAGAGTTGAATACACAAAATGAAAAGGGTAAAACCATAAGGCGAACCGTATCATTCGCGTCTTGGTCAATCTCCTTGGTGATTGGTGCTTTTTTAGGTGCATGGTTTCAAACTCAGCTAGATCCAAAAGTTCAATCTCCACAAAGTCAGCCTCCATCACAAATTTCGAGATAAACTGAATTTTGCTAATCGGTACAATTATACAGCAGTGCGAGCGGGATGTTCGCGTTCCAAGAATACGTCGGTAGACTCAATCAATTTCACAACAAAAAGGTTGGGTTTCCTTTCGTCAACCCAACCTATTAATTAAATGAGACTTAAGAGTTTAGCCTTGATTCACAACAGTCGGTTTTAAACTTTCCTGTGACTCCGATGGATCTAAACCATTTTGAACTTCCACAGATTCCTTAATCGGTTTCCGGGCTTCAATTAAACTCAAAGCTTTGTTGACACTTTCAGGTAAAATCACTACCAAACTCCCCGCAGCAGGCCGATCTAAAACCTTGTTAACTGCCGTTGTTTCATCGAGAATCACCTCGTATTCAACTTGAGATTTATCTCCATTTTTTTGATAAATTGCCTCTTCAATCCCTTGGCAAATTAACTTTGCCACGGTACCTGGCTCTCGCCCGCGTCGATCGCTATCTTCTTTTACAATAATACGATCGAACATCTCGGCCGAAAGTTTGCCCAGCGTGACAAAATCTTCATCTCGCCGGTCTCCAGGGGCGCCGACAACCCCGATCCGCTGTCCCGGCCAATTCAGCACGAAACTGCCCAAAGCTTTGTAGCTGTGGGGATTGTGGGCGTAGTCGACCAAAGCGTGATAGCTGCCCAAATTAAACAAATTCATCCGTCCGGGAGTTTGGCCGACCGATGCCTGGAAGCTGGACAAAGCAGCCCGAATGTCTTCTATTTTCACTCCTTGGGCAAAAGCTGCCAAACAAGCTGCTAAAGCATTGGCAATCATAAACGGCGCCCGCCCGCCCATCGTCAGGGGGACGTTCACAGCCTGCTCAATTCTCAGCGTCCAATCGCCTTTCAAAATCGACAAATACCCATTTTCGTAAATCGCTGCCAGCCCGCCCGCAGCCGTATGTTTGGCAACCAGTTCGTTGTCCGGGTTCATGGAAAAATAGGCAATTTGAGCCTTGACACGCTGCGCCATTTGTGCTACCAGCGGGTCATCTGCATTTAAGACTGCATAGCCTTTGGGCATTACCGCCTCGACGAGGACGCTCTTGAGTTTGGCAAGTTGTTCCACAGTGTCGATGTCGCCAATGCCCAAGTGATCTGCCGCGACGTTCAACACGACGCCGACATCGCATTGATCGAAGCCGAGGCCCGATCGCAAAATTCCGCCTCTAGCCGTTTCCAGCACCGCTACTTCTACCGTCGGGTCAGACAAAATCAATTGAGCGCTTTGCGGCCCGGTATTGTCTCCGCTTTCTACCAAATAATCGCCGATGTAAGTGCCGTCGGTAGTCGTGTAGCCGGTAATCTGACCGGTCTGCTTGACAATGTGAGCAAGCAGGCGAGTGGTTGTAGTTTTGCCGTTGGTTCCCGTTACCGCTAAAATCGGCACCCGGCTGGGTTGAGGCGAGGGGAAAAGCATATCGAAGACAGCGCCGGCGACGTTGCGGGGTAAACCTTCACTCGGGGCGACGTGCATTCTGAAACCCGGTGCTGCGTTGACTTCGACGATGACGCCGTTGACATCGCGCAGGGGTTGGGAGATGTCGGGAGTTACTACGTCAATGCCGGCGATGTCCAAACCGATAATTTTGGCGACTCTGGAAAACAGCCAGACGTTTTCTGGGTGGATTTCGTCGGTGCGATCGACTGCAATTCCACCGGTACTCAAGTTTGCTGTGGCGCGCAAAAATACTCTTTCGCCGGCGGGCACTACGGAGTCGATCGCGTATCCTTGTTTTTGCAGCAAATCCAGGGACAATTTGTCGATCGTGATCCGGGTGAGCACGTTGTCGTGTCCGTCTCCCCGCTGCGGGTCGCGGTTTACTTCTTCAATGAGCTGTTCTACTGTAGACCTGCCGTTACCCACAACGTTAGCGGGGACTCGTTCTGCGACTGCTACGACTTGCCCGTTGACTACCAATACTCTGTGGTCGCGGCCGACGTAATAGCGCTCGACAATCACGCTTTTTGTTTTTGATGCCGCGCTGGCTAAGTCGTAGGCTTCTTCTGCTGCTTCCCAGGAATTGATGTCGATCGTAATGCCGCGGCCGTGGTTGCCGTCTAGGGGTTTGAGGACGATCGGATAACCGCCGACATCTTCGATCGCCCCTTGCAGTTGGTCCAAATAATTAATCACCGTCCCTCTGGGAACCGGCACCCCGGCGCTGCCGAGGATATTTTTGGTACCTTCCTTGTCGCAAGCTAGTTCTACCCCCAAAACTCCCGTGCGGTTGCTCAGAGTTGCCTGAATCCGTTTTTGGTGAACCCCGTAGCCTAGTTGAATCATAAACCGGGCGCTCAACTGTATCCAAGGAATCCCGCGAGCTTCTGCTTCCTTGATCAGTGTTTCCGTGCTCGGCCCCAGGGCCGCGGACGCAGCAAATTCTCTCAGGTCTCTCAAATCTTGGACTAATTCTGCTGCTGGATAAGTGCCTGTATCGGCAATGCTCTGGCACATCCGCACGCCCGCCCGGGCAGCATAGCGACCTGCTTGTTCGTGTTGATACTCGATTACTACTTGGTAAATGCCTGGGGTCGCAGTCTCGCGGGTGCGGCCGAACCCGACGGGCATTCCTGCCATTTGCTGAAGTTCTAGGGCTACGTGTTCGATTACGTGTCCCATCATCGTGCCTTCTCTGACACGTTGCAGGAAGCCTCCCTGATGCCCTGGAGAACAGTGATGCTCGTTCAAACTCGGGAGCGCGGCGATCAACCCTTCGTAGAAGCCAGGAATTTCAGATGTGGTTTTATCCGCCCACTCCTCTAAATCCAAACGCATCAGGACGAGTTTGTGGCGTCGGATGCTCCAGTAATTGGGGCCGCGTAAGGTCTGGATTTTAAGTATTTTCATGGTAGTTAGAGGGGTATGGGGCGCGAAATCTTATAGATAATTGGAGCATTTATTCAATTTCGATCTAGATTGCTCGATCGACTGTTCGCTGCGAACAGTTTGGTAGTGAATTTCCAGTTATGGGCTACCCAATTGAAAATTCATGCCCCAGCGATCGGTGAAAAACAAGTACAGGTCAATGGCAGGACAAAAGTCATAGCCCGAAGGTAGAATTTTCTGTGATTCTGCCTTCTGGCGTCAGCCCGTAGCTGCTTCGGAATCTATTTTTTTGTTGTATCCATTATTTGGTGGCAATGTCGCATAATTTCTGCTTTATCAATAACTCTGAAATTCTGCGTTAGTTGGCTGTGCGGCATTCTGGGGGCCAGCCAGACTCGGAACAGGCTGCCGATGGCATTGGTTTGCCCAGGGGCATATTGTAACAATCTCCGTGACACAGAACGTGCAAGCGCATATTGAAGAGACTTAAAGGTTCTGTCGCTCCTACTACCGACTCATTGGTATAAAAATTTTCCCTAGAATCAACAATAGTCACAGTGCCTTTACCGAGAATTTTCATAGTATCGTCTCCCTCAAACAAGGCGCAGGTGTCTTCGTCAATACCAATAGCGATGCGATCGGGATGGCAAGCCACAGCCGACAGCAAGCGAGCCATGCGGTTGCGATTGTGAAAATGCTGGTCTACGATGAGCTCGGGAATAATGTTAAGTCCGTTTGCCATGTCTACTAAAGAGCGGTTCGGTGACGCCCCGCTCCCGCCCCCTGCAATCATGTGATATCCCATCACCGCCGCACCCGCGCTGGTGCCGGCGAGGGTAATCTTGCCTTCGAGAGCTTCTTTGCGAATTTTCTCCATCAGCGGGGTGTCCGCCAGCAGCCCGCAGAGCCTCAGTTGGTCGCCGCCTGTGATGAATACGCCGGTACAATCTTCTAAGTAATCTTTCCAGACAGGGTTTTCGGCTTGTTCGCGTTCGCGGATGTCCACTACTTTGACGGCGCTAACGCCCATTTCGTCAAATATTGTGCGATAGCGGTTGCTAATTCCTTCGGGATCTCGCGAAGCGCAGGGAACGATCGCCAGCCGAGCGTTTGCACCCCCAGCACGGCAAAAAAAGGTGTTCAAAATCTCTCGCCCGTGAACTTTGTCTTCGGCTCCCCCGATGACCATAATCGAGGTTTTTGTGCGCTGGGGAATATTGTGTTCAAGTGCTTGAGATGTCAACTGCTGCATGGTGTGTCTTCCTCTGTTGGATGTGAAATTCAATTTTGCCGTTGCTGTGGGTACAATAGGGCTTTTTAAGAATCAATATTTGTTGGTGGGAGCGAGGTGCGATCGCCTCTGGCGCGATCCCGCAGTTGTTTGGCGGTGAGTTTACTTGCAGTCGCTGTCATGAAAAACTGATTTTTGTTGTACAAAACGGGTCGGCCGACAAAGGAAGAGAATTTAACTTGCAAAAATTCTCAGAAATTATAAGAAATTATAAAGAATAAAGCAATTACTGAAAACTGAACTCCCGCTAAGGGTCAAACTAGAGGAGATGTATCAATAAATTCCAATAATTGTGCGCTTTGACGTAGTTACCTTATTTCCAGAATTTTTCCGGGCTCCCCTGGAGTCGGGACTGATGGGCAAAGCCTTAGCTAAAAATATTGCCGAGGTGAATTTTGTCAATCCCCGCAATTTTACCACAGACAAGCACCAGCGAGTCGATGATGAGCCTTACGGGGGCGGAGTGGGAATGCTGATGAAGCCGGAACCGATTTTTGCCGCGGTGGAGTCGCTGCCGGTTTTGCCGAGGCGGGAGGTGATTTTGCTGACTCCCCAGGGAGAACCGATGCAGCAGGGGATGTTTCGGGAGTTGGCGGTAGATCGCGATCAGTTGGTGTTGATTTGCGGTCATTATGAAGGTGTGGACGATCGAGTGCTGCATTTGGTAACTCGCGAGGTGTCTTTGGGGGATTTTGTGCTCACGGGCGGTGAAATTCCGGCTTTGGCTTTGATTAATGGGGTTTTGCGATTGCTGCGGGGAACTGTGGCGAAGGAAGATTCGCTGAAGTTTGAGAGTTTTGAGGACGGACTTTTGGATTATCCGCAGTACACTCGACCGGCGGATTTTCGGGGATTGAAGGTTCCTGACGTGTTGCTGTCTGGCAATCACGCAGAAATTGCTCGCTGGCGCAGGGAACAGCAAATTGAAAGAACTCGATCGCGCCGGCTGGATTTGTACGATCGGTGGTTGGAGGAAAGGGGAGAATAGGAGAAGG
>JAICRN010000277.1 GCA_025937335.1 Microcoleus sp. TY_ISSM_2_bin.22 | reverse complement strand
ATCAATCTCAACTTGTCCAAAGAACTTTGCGCCGATGTCGAACAAATTTCGATTCTCGCCTGCGGAACGAGCTGGCACGCCTCGCTAATTGGCAAATATTTGTTGGAACAATTAGCTAATATTCCGACTGCGGTGCAGTACGCTTCTGAGTACCGCTATGCGCCCGCACCGCTGACAGCAAATACTTTAACTATTGGGGTAACACAGTCGGGAGAAACGGCGGACACGCTGGCTGCTTTGGGGATGGAACAGCAGCGCCGCGCTGGTTTTACCGATAAATTTCGGGCGAGAATGTTAGGCATTACTAACAGGACTGAAAGTTCGATCGCCCACATGATGCCGCACGTCATCAATACCCACGCCGGTATAGAAGTCGGCGTTGCTGCCACTAAAACTTTTGTGACTCAGTTGATGGCATTCTATTTCTTAGCTTTGGATTTGGCGCACCAGCGGCAAACAATCAGCGCTGAGAGATTGGCAGAAATCATTACTGGTTTGCGCCAGTTGCCGGCAGAAATTGAGAAGTTTTTGGAGATTCAAGAACAGTATGTGGAGGAATTGTCCCACCAGTTTACAGACACCCAAGATTTTATCTTTTTGGGGCGGGGAATTAACTTTCCAATTGCGTTAGAAGGGGCGCTGAAACTGAAGGAAATTAGCTACATCCACGCCGAAGGATATCCGGCGGGAGAGATGAAACACGGCCCGATCGCCCTTTTGGACGCGAAAGTGCCTGTAGTGGCGATCGCCATGCCCGGAAGCGTCTACGAAAAAGTGCTTTCCAACGCTCAGGAAGCCAAGGCCCGCGACGCCCGTTTAATTGGCGTTACGCCCAAGCAAGGTATGGCGGAAGCCGATATTTTTGACCACGTTTTGCCGGTGCCTTTGGTGGATGAATTGTTGTCGCCGATTGTGACAGTGATTCCACTGCAATTGTTGGCTTATCACATTGCAGCCCGTCGGGGTTTGGATGTAGATCAGCCTCGCAATTTGGCGAAGTCGGTGACGGTAGAATGAGCTACGGCATTCTAAGAGAGTTTGACACGGATACACGGATTAATTATAGGAATTCTACTAAATCCAACTTAAATACCCCCTTTATATTTTAGCCTGCGGAGACATAATTCGTTTGACAAGAAGCGGTTTTAACTGCCGAATCATCAAGGGGGTGAATAACCAGGATTTAGTATCATCCGTGTATCTGTGTCAAACACTTTTAGAGTGCCTCTTTTTTGGAGAATGGAACTGAAGCTTCGCATACACCCCAAATCGCCGCTAACAGCAACCAGCTTGTAGTATTGAGTCGGAAATCAAACAGCGTCACGTCTACAGTATTAAAAAGCGTACAGGCGGCGAAGGCTAATAAATAACTGAAAAAAATTAGGCTATCTGCCGCTCTTAAATCTTGACAATCCACCTGATTTGTGATACTAAATTTCGAGTTTTGATCGATCGCTAAAGCATTTTCCGCTACCTCCTGTGTTGCTATTTGCTCGTGTTTGATATCCACAGAAAAAAGCGGCCAATTCGCCAGCAGCAAAACAGCGCTAGCCAAAACCCAACCAACTAAACCAAACAACAAAAGCGTTGCGGGTATGCCCGTTTCCGCAGTCAACATCAGTATCAAACTGTGGGGATGACCGAGCCATTCTTGCATCTGAGCTTGATAGAGAGGCGTAAAATTTCGCAATCCCCAACCAGTCCAAGGACGCTGCTGAGTCATCGACCAAGCAAATTCCCACTGAGTTTTTCTCAAAGTAGCGGCGGGCCGATTTGGGAACATCTCGTCGGTGAGTCTAGCCCAGAAAAAAGCCGGGATAATTCTTCGCAAATACTGCCGTAAAGGTTCGGGGCCAAAGGCAGACAAAAAAACTGTGCTAGCCACACTAAAAACCGCAGCTAATATTTTTTTATAACCCGCATAAAATGCAAAAGCCAAAACTGCCAAAACTGCCAGTCCCCAAGCATTGCGAGAATTAGTAAAAATCAAAGCAACAGCATTTCCGATCGCTGCCAAACTTAAAAATAGGAATCTGTAATTATCGGGAATCAGCGGTTCATTAAGTGTTTCCTTTTTTCTTCTTTCCTCTTCCCTCAAAATCGAGCTGTTAAATCCGTTAAATCCCTTACCTTGCTCGTTCCTGAACCCTTCTTCCATCCACAGTCCCAGTCCTAAAATAAAAGCAATTGTCAGATAGCAAGCTAAAATATTAGCGTACATAAATACAGAAGCCATGCGACCGGGCGGATTGCCTTTGGGTTCGAGCACCCAGCCAAAAATAGGCTGCAATAGATCGATGCCGCTCCAACCTAAAAATTGCTGTCCCAGACCTAAAATTATCACGGGAATTGAACTAATTACAATCATCCAAGATAATTGTCGCAATTGAGGCAGAGTTTGAATTAAACTGCTGAAAGTGGCAAACAATATAAAGAACGGCAAGAAATTGTACAACCCTATAAAAGCCTCAATGCGGTTGTGGGCAAAAACGGCTGTGATGACGAGCAGGGCGCTCAGAATTGCGAATCCTCGATTCAGCGGGCGGCGACTAATTTGACGGAACTTTTGCTTGCAAGTGCCGGCCAATCCCAGGAATAAACCTAAAGCTCCCAAAATCGGAATTAAGGGAAAAATCAGCATCCCCACTTGGGCGAAATTCCAAGGGATTTGCAGGCGGGGGTCTGGATGTTTTTGGAGGCGAGACTTGAGATTTTTGGCTGTCAGTTGGGCAGCTAATTTCAACCGATTTTTGATATTCACCCACACTCCCAATCTCAAATCTAAAATCTACAATCCTTAAGCTAGTTCCCAAACGCATTCCGATCGCGTTAATCGAATTTGAGCTAAGGCAAAAATGGTCGGGATAATCCGGCCGTAGTTCGTGGAAATCGATCGCCAACCCAAATCCGCGAAAAACCAAGTCCACATCACCGGGCCGAGCAAGGAAAATACGCTCCGCGTCGCACCGTAACGAGCCGCACTCACCGCCATACCGCGCCGCGCCGTCTGAATAGCCACATAATTTTGAAACTGGGTTGCTGCGGTTGCAGTGCCTGCAAGCACTCCTTGTTTTGCCATTTGATAGGTGGCAAAATGCAGCGCAAATTGATTGGCCATTAGTTTGAGCAGCATTGGTTTTAAGATCGAACTAACAGCTAAAGCGCTGCCGCCTTTGAACAGTAAACCTAGCGGGTCTTTTTCTGCAGAAATTGGCAGGGGTTCTGAGAGTTTAGAATCAACGATCGCTCGCTGTACGCGCACTGTCAGCGCTTGCTGTTCATCTGCCGGTAAACCTTTCCACGCGCGGCCCATTAAGTGCAGAAATACTTCTGCCTCTAAGTCGGTAGTTGACAACTGTCTGGGATAAGGAATTTTGAGATAGCGACAAACTTGAATTAGTGCTTGTCTGTAAGTTACTTGTTGGGTTCGCCCTCTGAGTACCGTCAACCCGTCGGCTGCAAGATAGCGAAACCGCTGTTCTACGGCGTCGAGCCACGCTTCGCGATCGCGACTTTGTATGTCTATTGGTGCGGGGGTTTGCACGTAATCTAAAGGGTTAAACTTACGGCTGAACAGAAGTTCTGTTAGTTGCTGCAATTCTTCTTCTGTTGTCAATTCTAGTGCTGCTCTGAGTTCGTCCAAGACTGTTGCCCTCCCCTATTCGATTTTAGATTTTAGATTTTAGATTTTAGATTGCTGCTGATTGACAAGCATGAGGATTTAGGATTTACCTACGGTGGCTTTTTTCGATCTGGTCTCAATCATGGATTCGTGCTGTCCTTTATTCTACTACTTGGTGCAGGGCGATGGCGGGATGCCCCGCAAGCTAGAGCTCTCAGGGTTTGGCCGCAAACTGAAATATTGCACTGAAACTTCCCCGCAGCCTTTAAGCTGATAACTAGACATCTAGTGAAAAGCAAGTCTTGGGCAGGCAGGATGCCTACTGCACAAGAGTTTTTGGAGATGTCTAATGACTGGTGACTACAGACTAATGACTAATTATGTTCGATGTTGCGGTGATTGGTGCGGGTATGGCGGGGCTTAGTTGCGCTCAACGGTTGCGTCAAGCTGGTTATTCTGTGGCGGTTGTTGAGAAATCTCGCGGCGCGGGGGGACGTGTTGCTACCCGCCGCGTACAGGGCACTAGGGCCGATCACGGGGCGCGGTATCTGGAACCTCAGGGGGATGCGGTGCAGGGGTTAATTGAGGCTTTGGTCGATCGGGATATCCTCAAACTCTGGACTGATAATGTCTGGGAATTCAGACAGGGGAAACTTTCTGCTATTGCTAGTTGTTGTTATGTCGCACCTGCGGGTATGAATTCTATCGGTAAGTATCTGGCGGAGGGTGTAGAAATTTGGTTTGGCCGCCGCGTACAAGCTATTTCTACTACAGATAACCAAATGTGGCATCTTTCCCTAGAAGTTACTGATGACAATTTACAGAGGCCTCAAGAATTGATTGCTAAGGCTGTGGTTGTGGCAATTCCTGCTCCTCAAGCTTTAATGTTTTTGAATTCGGAAATTGGTTTTAAATCTAATTTTATTGACAAATTGCGTTCTGTGGAGTACGACTCTTGCATTACGGTTATGGCTGGCTATCCTGCGGCAAAACAGCAAGATTTGACGAATATACATCCGCAGTGGAAATCTGTTTCTTTTCCCGATAATTCTGATTTAGCTTGGGTTGGTTTGGACAGCAGCAAACGGCTTGAGTCGCAGCAGCCGGTGTTTGTGGTTCACAGCAGCGCAAATTTTGCCGATCGCTATCTAGAATCTGTTGATTTGCCAACAGTCGGTCAAGAATTGCTCGATCGCACTTCTGAATATTTAATCCCTTGGCTCAAACAGCCGGAATGGTTGCAGGTTCACCGCTGGCGCTATGCTTTTTGTCGAAATCCTTTGCCTGTTTCTTGTTTGGTGGCTGATGGGAATTTGCCGCTGGTTTGTGCGGGGGATTTGTGCGGCGAAGGTCAAATAGAGGGTGCTTTGCGATCGGGTTTGGCGGCGGCTAATTGGGTGAATTCTCAGTTGCAAAATTTGCCCTTAGATTCCAGCCTAAATTGGCAATATGTCTAAAAGTAAGGTTCTGTTCGTAGAATAATAAAAGTTAAGTTGATTAGGACTTACGCAGAAACCTGGTTTTTTACGGAAATATTGTAGTTGAGATTTTAACACTCGTGAAAAACCCGGTTTCTTTGATATTTATGCGTAGGTATTAGTAATGTTAGGTTTGGTTATGTAATGACAATTTAAAGCAAAGCAAGTGGTTGAGATTAAACCAATCAAGCAACATCAAATTGAACAAGCCAAGCAAGTAGTCATTGCGGTATGTCTAGAAATTTGGCCTGGCGTACTAACCGAGGATGAGTTGAGGGGCTATGATTCGATGTCTGATATTGACAATGTACGATCGCACTATTTCGACAATAACGGCACGTTTTTGGTATTGGTTGATGGTGAGCAGCTTGTAGGCACTGGAGCAATCCGAAAACTCGATGATGAAATCTGCGAACTTAAGCGGATGTGGTTTCTCAAAGAGTATCGAGGACAGGGGTTAGGCTGGAAAATGGCTCAAATACTCTTTGATTTCGCACTCGCGGCAGGTTATCGGAAGATTAGGCTTGACTTAGCAAACGAAGAGCGACAACCAGAGGCACTCAAACTTTATAGGAAGCTTGGCTTTTATCCGATTGAGAGATACAACGATAGTCCATGTCGTGTATTTATGGAGAAGTTGTTGCAGTAGCAAGGACAAAGAAGCAGAGCTTTATCCCAATCGCTGCACCTCTTCCACCGACAGAGAAAGCCCCTGGGCAACTTGTTTGACAGTCAAACCCATTGCCAGTCGTTGGGGGATGGCATTTTGTTGTGTTTGCTCCGCCCGATCGACCCGTTGACGCTCAGCTTCAGCCCGCTGGCGTTCCTGTTCGGTGTGGAGGCCTTCGAGTCGAGCTTGCTCGCTCCCCGTCAGCAACAAATTCCCTTCGTTATCCCACCAGCGCAACCACCGTTGTGTCTGATTTTGATAGCTGCCGAACCATACGCCTAACTCTACTATTATGCGGTCGATCGGGTAATGTCCGCGATCGTTCGGTTCCAACAGGCAATAGCGGGCGTTCACCCAGTTGTAGACTTCCAGTTGGCTGGTTTTAATTGTGTAGATGGGGTAGTAGGGGGATGCGGATAATCTGTTCGTATACCCAAAACTTCCCTGGTTTCTGAGTAATACCTTCTGGCAAACGAGATCGGGGGGTGTTGTCGCGTTCTTCGGAACCATCCCCACTGGCTAATTCGATCGCAATTATTGGCACCATATACTCGCGCCACAGCAGGTAAGAGCGGCGAATTTCTCCGTCTAACAGAGGCGGAACGTTGGGGACGTAGAACCAGTCAGGGGCTTCGGCTCCGCGTTCGGGTGGGTCAGTTTTGCGCCAGTAAATGCCACTATCCTGCCCGGTCGCACGCATATTGTCCGTCCGGGTGAAGCGTTGGCAGCGTGCTGTCTAGGGAGTCTGCGAGCACAACAGTCTGCCGATGTTCTGGAAAGTTCTTCACAAACGTGCCGTCGGATTCGGGGAGTTGGGTGCGATCGGGGAAGGCGGGGGGCAACCCTGTCGGACTGAGACTTTGGATCGTGGCTGGTACGCGATCGACTGGCGATCGGACTGGTGCTCTGTTACAGCATAGCGATTGTCGATCGATTTGTCTGGTTGAAGATAGCCCTCGTTCTGAAAAATAGAGCCATCTCCATACAAAAAAATCGCAAAATGGTAGAAATTCCCACTTTGCCAAATTTTTATTTTTGTGCTGTTTCCTGGTATTTTAACTGTTCTTCTTGCATCTGCAATAACTCGGGAACTGTTACGAAAATGTAGCCTTCCTTTCTCAATCGAGCAATAATATCAGGCAAAGCTTTTACAGTTCTCGCTCGATTGCCGCCGCCGTCGTGCATCAACACGATGCCGCCGGAATTTGCCTGCCTCATCACGTTGTCCATCAAAGATTCCGTAAGAGTGCGCCAATCAAAAGAATCAGCAGACCACATCACAACTGCATAATTTTTCTTTTGAGCGTAAGCTACCAATCCATTGTTTAAAATGCCTCCTGGCGGGCGAAAAATCGATGTTTGGACGCCGGTCAACTCCTCTATTAAGGATGAAGTTCGATCGATCTCGCGAGCGGCACCGTATTCGTTATACTTAAGGTATTCGTGGTTCCAAGTGTGGTTGCCGATCGCGTGACCTGCTGCTGCGACCTGTTTGCCAATTTCGGGATAAGATTGCAGGTATCTTCCTACCCAGAAGAATGTAGCCTTAATATTGTTTTCCTTGAGAATATCTAGGATTTGTGTAGTTGTTGTCGGCCAGGGGCCGTCGTCAAATGTCAGGGCGATCGCCTTGTGCTGGGAGTCGAGTTTCGCCTCACGAATGGTTGTACCTTGAAACTGATCCGGTACGGT
>JAICRN010000771.1 GCA_025937335.1 Microcoleus sp. TY_ISSM_2_bin.22 | reverse complement strand
CCGCAGCGGTAGTTTACTGGCAATGGCAATATCTCACAGTTAAAAATCTCAGTAAATTTTTGCACCCCATCAGAGACGCACCCCCGGAAACTATAAACCGCTTGGTGTTTGTCGCCCACTGCAACCAAGAAGTTTTTAGCGGGGTCTATCAGCAGCGACAGTATATTAAGCTGCAAAACATCTGTATCCTGGCACTCATCTACTGCAATCATGCGGAATTGCGATCGCCATTTTTCGAGCGTACCTTTACAGTTCGTGCGGTGCATCCAAAGCACCCAACTCATATCAGTACAATCAATTACAAAATTATTGATTGCGTCGTGCAGACCAACCTTTAAACATTTCGCTGCTGCTGTAACTACCTTTTTATTAACTGGGATATCAAGGTTGTGAAGTTCAACTAGCTCAGTGATACTTTCTAGGTAAGGAGGCGAACAGTACAATCGCAACAGTTCCAGTAATTGCAAGAATTCACGCTCTAATTCTCTCACTTTGTCTTCAGGAGAATTTGAGAATAAATTGCCTGGTATGTAACGACGATTTTTGCCTATGTACTCGGTTCGCCGAGTAAAACCAAGATTGGCAGCTATATCCTCATATTTCCAATTTTGGAGTTTAAAAGTTTTGTGATCGGTGCTGAGGGCTTCCCTTAGAATGCTGTAGCTCAAGCTGTGCAGAGTGCTGACCGAGGACTTCCAACTACTCTCAACTCTTGCTCCTAGTTTGGTTGCTAAATCATCTTTGTTTTTGCGTCCGAAAACGACTAACCGCACTTCATCAGACTTGATACCCAAATCTCGCAACAGCAAGCAAATTTCAATCAGCGTGAAACTTTTGCCAGTACCTGCTAAGGCTTCAATTAACAATCCCTTGATTGGTTCGTCTGTTGACAATTCACACCGTTGTTGAATTGCCTGTAGAATTTTTGCTTGATATTTTGATAATTGCAGTTCCATATCTGTGCCCCTCAAAGAATGATAATTTGATTGTCGCCATTAAATATCAATGGTTGAAAAAATACTCCCGGTGTTGTACTTCCTGTAGTTGTCACAGTCAGCGCCGTCTCTTCTTTTTGGCTTTCCTTGATATTTTGTCGAATTTGCTTGAGTTCTTTTTTGGGCTTCCAATTACTTTTAGGCATCAACCTATAAATATCACTTTTACCCTTGCGCTGTTCTTTGATTATCAAGCCCGCGTCACACAGAGTTTTTAAGGCATATTGAGCTTTTCTAACACTCATGTGACAAATTTCTGCTGTCTTCTTGAGTTTCGCAAAGCACTCGCCATCCAGGTTTCCCCCGGTACGGCGGACTATGTGAGCATAGATGCGAAATTCATAAGGGTCTAGGCCGTACTCGTCCAGGTCTGAATGCACCATTGGAAGAGGTGGTAACGATTGCTTTTCCATTTCAACTCCTATCCTATTAATTAAAAAGTCCCGGCTGTTACACCGGGAACTGTTGCACCTACTCAACGCTTTCAGCTTTCAACAACCTGCGCACCGCATCTGCGGCAGCAGCTTCGCGCTTAGTGAAGCCGGGAGAGTAGGGATATATGCTATTTGTCCAACCGTTTAACTCTGGCGATGAATTCAGGCGTCTGTAAACTTTGAAAGATTTTTCACTGGGTAAATGCACAGCATCAAATTCTGGATTAACTTCATCAAAATCCTCAACTCGCGTAAACTGAAAATCTGCAACGCGGTAACTTTCTATCACCTCAGACCTCAGCAGCAGCGAAACTGACATTTGAGAGCCGCCAAGATTTTTCAATTCTTCCTCAAAGCGCGATCGCATTTCTTGCTCGTTTCCCGTGGCTGCTTGAAAAGAATTAATCTTCACTTGATAAACTCTGTTAGCCGCCGGTTTTGGAGCTAGCGGTGAAGGGGCCGGACAAGAAATGCCAATTTCTTCAGGCAGCAAGCTGAAATCATTTTCCGCTAGTTTTTGAATTTGCTCGATCGACATTTTGCCCGTAATTTTAATTTCGTAAGCAAACTGCTGGCGATCGCCCAGTTGAGAAGCCATGCGCTTTACTTTCCGGACTTCTTCAACTTTCCAGTTACAGTGTTCAAAGGCGGGACTTTGCAAATGGTCGTACCATTTTTTAGCGCGGGACTTAGCCAAGGTTTCAGTTTTATTGCCCGCTGCATCTCGGTTGGCAAAGGCAATGTAGGTTGCCAGAATTTTGCCGGCATCCGCTCCGGCTTTTTGCTTGAGATATCCCACTGACGGATTGAGTCTGATTAACTCAATAAAATCATCTTCGGGCTTTTTGTAGGGATTGGCTTCTTTTTCTTTTTTCTCCTGCAATTTCTGCCAGTAGGCTTCGATAATTTCGGT
>JAICRN010000391.1 GCA_025937335.1 Microcoleus sp. TY_ISSM_2_bin.22 | reverse complement strand
TGGTTATTAGTTATTGGTTGTTAGCTTTCCTGTCACCAGTCAACCGTCAACAATCAACAATCAACAGTCAGCAATCATTAAGTATGTCAATTCAAGTTTACGGAATCCCGAACTGCGGAACCTGCAAAAAAGCTTTCCAGTGGCTCCAAGATAGCGACGTTAATTACGAGTTCATTAACACAAAAGAACAGCCTCCGAATCGCGAAACAATTCAAAGCTGGGTAGCTGCTTTGGGTTTTCAACCCATGCGAAATACTTCCGGTCAATCTTACCGCGCTTTGGGCGACGACAAGAAAAATTGGACGAGCGAACAATGGGTGGAGGCTTTTGCTAAGGATGCGATGCTATTGAAACGTCCTCTTTTTGTTAAAGATGGAACGGCTGTCTTAGTAGGTTTCAAACAAGATGTAATTAAAGAAAAATTGGGGCTTTAAAATGGCTGAGTTCAGCCTGTTGTTCGCCGCAAAAACTTAAGTTCGCCCACATCATCCGTAAAACCCCAACGCTCGTAAAACGGCATCATATTCGGCAAACAATTAAGATAAAAATGCTCGACAGCTTGTAGTTCGGGATGACTTAAAACTGCATCCATCAACTTCGCGCCCAGACCCATCTTTCTGTGTGTCGGCTTGATAATGACATCAAAAATCATGGCTCTGTATACGAAATCGGTAATGACGCGAGTAATGCCAATGAGCCGATCGCTCTCATCGACAAAACCAATGGTAACATCAGTAGAAGCCAGCATTTTGACAACATCCTCCCGCTTCCGCTTGTCGCTCCAAAACTCGTTTTTGTATAAATCCATCAAGTCAGAAATCTGGCAGTCAGTCAAAGTTTCGACAATTCGGTACTTATCCATATCTTCCCTCATAAAAATTAGAAGATTCAAGTGCTCGCCACCAACCAAATTATTACTGTTTTACTGTTACCAAGCTGGACATTTCATCACCCCCATAGCATAAATTTTACTGCTGCACTTCTGTTTCCTGGCTTTCAAATACCACTTTTGCATAAATCTCGCTCATCGACATTTGCACTCCCAAGGAAGCAAAAGAAACTGTTGCTGTCTCTCCCTCATATTCCCGAAACAACCATTCATTTGATTCTGTTTTAATATATTGTGCGACTAAAAACTCAGATTGATTGACTAACACATATTCACAGAATTCAGGGATAGATCGATAAAACCGAAACTTATCCTCTCGATCGCAATCCTTGGTAGACTTAGAAAGCACTTCCACGATGAGCATCGGATTGAGGATCTCATCACTGCGTCCCTCGGTAAAAACTGGTTCCCCTTCAATCACCATCACATCCGGGTAAGTTCCCCGTCGGTACCGAGGAATCCACAACCGCAAATCGTTGTGAAAAAGCTCATAGGGCTGCCCCTCAAGCAAATTTCCCAAGACTCTACTCAAATTTCGGATAATCCGGCTGTGATTAATACTACCACCACTAATTTGTACAATTTCTCCATCGCGGTATTCATTTCTAAACTCAGCATTTTCCTCTAACTCCCGGTACTCATCTGGAGTATAAAACTTTTTCTTACTTTTTACTAACATTGTTGCCTCTGTACTAACTTTTATCTGCGTTAATCTGCGTTAATCTGCCTGCATCTGCGGTTAAAAATCATAACTAACAGTATATCACAACAAAAAAAAGCGCCCCACTTCAAAGAGTTAGGCGCTTTCCAAGATTTCCCAACAGGAAAAATTAATCGCGGCTAGAGAACAAATTCGATTCAACTTTTGCAGCCACAACAGGTTGCACCTGACTCAATGCCGACTGCAACATGGGAGTTTTGGTAATAGCATCATTAGCCAAATTAAACAAAGGGTTAGACAAAATTCCCGCCAATGTTGTCGCAACCAAGGTTAGTACAACGCTGACCTGCAAAGACCGCATTCCCTGAAGGTTCCAGCGAACTTCGGGATAAGTTTTCACCGCATCAGACATTTCTTGAGGTTCCTTGACTACCATCATCTTGACAACGCGGATGTAGTAGTAAATCGAAACGACGCTGGTAATTAATCCCAGAATAACTAAGCCGTAAAGTCCAGCTTGCCAGCCTGCCCAGAACAGATAGATTTTGCCAAAAAATCCAGCCAGCGGCGGAATTCCGCCGAGAGAAAGCAGGCAAATACTCAAGGTTAAAGTTAGCAGCGGGTCTTTTTGATACAAACCGGAGTATTCGCTAATTTGGTCGGTTCCAGTCCGCAGCGAGAACAGGATGATGCAGGCGAAAGCGCCCAAGTTCATAAACAGGTAAACCAACATATAAAATATCATGCTGGAGTAACCGGCTTCTGTTCCTGCAACCAAACCAATCATTACAAAACCGGCTTGCCCGATCGACGAATAAGCCAAAAGCCGCTTCATGCTAGTCTGGGCGAGGGCAACCACATTGCCCAACACCATGCTGAGAATAGCTAATGCCGTGAATACGAAGTGCCACTGTTCGGTAAGTGCGGGGAAAGCACTTGTTAACAAGCGGATTGCTAGGGCAAAACCGGCTGCTTTGGAACCGACAGAAAGGAAGGCAACAACGGGTGTAGGAGAACCTTCGTAAACATCAGGAGTCCATTGGTGGAAGGGAACCGCAGAGATTTTGAAGGCGATTCCGGCGATCGCAAAAACCAAAGCAATCACCAAACCGAGAGATTGACCTTCATTCACAGTAGAAAGGTTAGCTGCGATCGCACTCAGCTTAGTTTCGCCGCCAGACAACCCGTACAACAGCGAAATACCGTAGAGAAACACCGCCGAAGAAGATGCACCAATTAACAAATATTTCAAAGCAGCTTCATTGGAACGCGGGTCGCGTTTTGTGTAACCCGTCAGCAAATAAGACGAGATACTCAGAGTTTCCAGCGAAATAAAAATCATCACCAATTCATCAGCGCCGCTGAGGAACATTCCCCCCAAAGTAGCGCTGAGCAAAATGCCGATAAATTCGGCTAAAGCTGTACCCGTTTGCAGTACATAGCGGACGGAGATCAAAATAGTGACAGCCGCACTCAAAGCGATAATTCCGCGAAATACTAAACTCAAGGCATCGCTGTTAAAGCCGCCCAGAAACGAGATGGTATCCGTGTTATCCCACTGCAAACACAACGCAGCGACGGCGGCCAGCAAACCCGCAACGGCAGCGTAGGGAGTCCAACCCGAGGAACTGCGGCCTACGATTAAATCGCCGACGAGAACAACCAAGAGGGTGATGATGACAATTCCCTCCGGTAAGATAGTTCCAGCATTTAGCTGGGCGGCAAGAGTAGCAAAATCCATATTTTCACGCAGGTTGGGTAGTACAAGTCGCAAAGGCTGTAATGGGCAGTGAACTCGTAAAAATTCTTTACCAAACACAGATTGTAGCTGATTACAGCTTCGCGCTCCCAGTTTTGCGGTTGTTTGTGGTCTGGGAGTTGATACTCGGTAGCGGTTTTGCATACATTGGCGCGCATTGTAGAGATTGCCAACCGAAAGCATCCAGGATACCCGCCACGTGATTCATCCGTCCAGAAATAAAAAACCTGTATCCGATAAAGGAGCCCCCGACTCGATCCGTGGGGTCAATCCTTCAATTCTTTAATCTAAAATCTAAAATCTAAAATCTAAAATCGATTGACTGATGTCACCTGCGACTTTCGTCGCGATCGACCATAACTGCCACAATATAGAAAGTTAAACCAGTAATTCGGCATGGCTTACTTGCTAAGTGCGTACAAACAACTTATTCTCAATGACTTCAACAACCGTCCCGACTGCCAAAATGAATTTCACAAACAAGCTGCAACTCGGTTAGTAGAATTGGCAAAAGTGCGATCGGCGCAGCAAGTTCTAGATATCGCCACCGGAACAGGTTTAGCGGCAATTGCGGAGGATGCACTTAGGTCGATCGAACTCAATAAAATATCAGTCGCCTTTTCTAGACCAGGAATGCTATAGCTAGTATGTCTAAACTACTCAATTACATCTGTATCTTTATTATTACCGGCGGGCTGCTGTTTGCTTGTCATTCCCCGGAATCCCTAAAAGTAAAACGCCCTCCCCTGAAAGTATCTTGTATTCCTTTTGTTGGCTATCTACCTGCCATCATTGCTCGAGAGAAAGGATTCTTCAAAGCGCAAGGGATAGACGTTGAACTCAGCTATGCAGACTACTTACAATTGCAAGACGCGGATTTCAGTGCAGGGAAGTATGATGGGATCGGATTTACCTTGGGCGATTTGATCGTCTTGAGTTCCACAAATCCTGATATGCAAGCTGTGATGGTTGTGGATGAATCGACAGGTGCAGATGTGGTAGTCGCGCCATCGAAAATTAAAACAATCCTTAACTTGAAAGGAAAAAAGCTGGGTGCAAATCTAGGCAGCTTTAGCGAAGTCTTCGTTACTGAGATGTTGAAAACCTCTAAGCTGACGACCGATGATGTTAGCCTGGTTAAAGTCGATGCTTTAGACGTTCCCGATCGCTTACAAAAAAATACTATCCAAGCAGGACACACTTGGGAACCGCATCTTTCTGAAGCATTAAAATTAGGGGCACATATCCTCTTTACCAGCAAGCAAACCCCAGGCTTAATTTTGGATTTGATCGCGTTTCGGGGTGAGGTAATACGCGATCGCCCCGAAGATATTCGCGCCTTTGTGCGAGGCTGGCTTCAAGCCTTGTCATATTGGGAAGCAAATATTCCCGAAGGAAACGCGATCGCGAGCAAAGGGTTGAATATTCCCATCAAGACAATCTCTTTCGAGGGAATAGACCTCACTGACTTTGCCGAAAATCAAAAGTTCTTTCAATCAGACAGTCCTAATTATATCTACAAAACTGCCACTAAATATGCGGATTTTTTTATTCGAGCTGGCAATGTGACGCGCCTTCCCAATCTAGAAACCTTGTTCAATTCTTCTTTCTTAACCCCCCCTCCTAGTCTGAAACCATGAAACGCTCGTTTTTCAACAGCATCTTTATTATTATTATTACCTGCTGGCTGCTGCTTGCTTGTCATTCTCCGGAATCTCTACAAGTAAAACGTCCTCCCCTGAAAGTAAGTTGTATCTCTTTTGTTGGCCATAGACCGGCCATCATTGCTCGAGAGAAAGGATTCTTCAAAGCGCAAGGGATAGACGTGGAACTCAGCTATGTAGACTACTTACAATTCCAACAAGCAGATTTCAGTGCAGGGAAGTATGATGGGATCGGATTGACCTTGGGAGATTTTATGATCTTGAGTGCCACAAATCCTGATATGCAAGCTGTGATGGTTGTGTCTGAATCGACAGGTGCAGATGTGGTAGTCGCCCAATCTAATATTAAAACAATTCTTAACTTGAAAGGAAAAAAGCTTGGTGCAAATCTAGGCGGCTTTAGCGAAGTTTTTGTTAGTGAGATGTTAAAAATCTCTAAGCTGACGAGCGATGATGTGAGCCTGGTTAAAGTTGATGGTTTAGAAGTTCCCCAGCGCTTACAAAACAATGCTATCCAAGCAGGGCATACTTGGGAACCGCATCTTTCTGAAGCATTAAAATTAGGGGCGCATATACTCTTTACCAGCAAGCAAACCCCAGGCTTAATTTTAGATTTGGTCGCGTTTCGCGGTGAGGTAATACGCGATCGCCCCGAAGATATTCGCGCCTTTGTGCGAGGCTGGCTTCAAGCCTTGTCATATTGGGAAGCAAATATTCCCGAAGGAAACG
>JAICRN010000777.1 GCA_025937335.1 Microcoleus sp. TY_ISSM_2_bin.22 | reverse complement strand
CAGTATTCATAGCCGCAAAGTATGTAGCGGATTCAAAATGTGGGAGGCAGCAATGGCAACTTCTGCTGCACCGACATTCTTTCCACCCTACCAACTCGACACGGCACATACTACCGATGAGGGATATTACGCTTTGGTAGACGGTGGAGTTTTTGCAAATAATCCTTCCTCACTTGCAATGATGGAGGCGATGATTTCTTACAAGAGAAAGACTGAGGAAGAACTACACCGTAAGGATACCCTTGTTGTTTCCTTGGGAACTGGCTCACTAACTAAGAAATATAAGTATAGAGACGTGAAAAATTGGGGACAAATCAAATGGGCACTTCCCTTACTTAACGTTGTTTTAGATGGTAACAGCGAATCTGTTGCGTTTCAGCTTCAGCAGCTAATGGTGACTAAAGGAGACAAAGAAAATAACCGAAACTACTATCGTTTTCAACTTCAATTGAGTAGCGATAATGGTCACGATAAAATCGACAATGCAAGTCCCAGTAATATCGATCACCTTGAGGAGCGAGGTGAAAAACTGATTGAACACAGTAAGAAAGATTTGGATGAGTTGTGTAAGCTTTTGAAGGAGGATACTGAACTATATCCTAATTAACCGCACAGTTAAATCGATATACGGTTGGAAGATTTTTAATGGGGGTAAGACTTTGTGTGTATTCATTCCCACAAAAGGGCATCCCAAACCGCACCGCTTCCCCCATTACCGAACAAAGATCGCACTCCGAAGCCGTTTTCTCCCACCTGAGCAACTGTTCCCGAAAAACTTGGTATTGCTTGGCAGTAATGCACGATGCTTGCAGTTTAGGAGGTAGAAGAGCAAGTGCGGGTATTAGCCAATCTCCGGCTTCAAGTGTTCACAATTAACTGTTAATAATCGATTAAAAGGGTAATTGCATACCGCACCGCTTCCCCCATCATCGAACAGCGAACGCGATCGGACGCCGTTTTCTCCCACCTGAGCAACTGTTCCCGAAACACCGGGTCTTGCTTCGCCCGCTGCACGATCGCCTGACTGATGACTTTCTTTTGAATCTGCTCTGTCGGGATACCTTGCTGCTTCAAATAATCCAACAGCCGCTGCACGCTTTCGGAGAATTGATCCGGCGTCTGAGACATCAAAATAAACGAAATTTGGCGTACCATTCGCTGGTAGATTTCCTGTCTTCTGAGCAACGCTTCCTTCTGACTCGGCTCCGCATTGTTACTAGGAATAGCCAAGTCGAGCAAACTCAAAATTTCAGCACCCTTGGCTAAAACTTTTTCCAGCATATCTGGATAAAGCGCCAATATGCGATCGCCCAAAATCTTGCCATTCACCAAACGGTTCGCGCTCAGCCGCAGTAAATGTTGTTCTCCAGCAGACTCAAAAAATTGAACGTTCAACTTGAGTTCGCGGCTTTCCAACTCTACCCGACGCACCGTAAAAACCAAAGCTTCCCAATTAGGAGGTTCAGCAAAACTCACCTCCACAATCGAACTTTCCTCTTGATGCTGTCGCCCCAATTCCCCAGACTCAAAATCGCGATCGACCGGCAAGCGATTTGCCGCAACTTTCGCAGTATAATCAAACTGAGTAAAAACATAGCGACAGTCAACTTTCGACAGATCGACATCTTGAACTTGCCAATTTTGAATGCAGCAGCCCGTAAGCTGCGCCCCCTCCAAATTCGTCCGAATCAAACGGCACTCAATCAAAAAAGCTTCTCTTAAATCCACCTCACCTAACATCGCATCCATCAAATAAGCGCCGCTCAAATCAGCTTTTTGCAAATCAGCACTGCGCAAATTAGCTTCGCTCAAATCCGCCCGCAATAAATACACTCCTTGCAGGTTAGCTCGCAGCAAAAGCGCCTTCTTAAAACTCGCTTTCAATAAATAAGAACCCGCCAGATTCGCTCGACTCAAATCAGCATTATCCAGCACCGCCTCAGTCAAATCCGCCCCCGCCAGCACAGCTCGGTGCAAGTCAGCGCCCGTCAGATTTGCCGATCGCATTTGAGCGCCATTCAAGTCAGCTTCAATCAAATTTACACCGATTAAATTTGCCGATCGCAAATTCGCTTCCACTAAATGCGCTTCCCGCAAATTAGCACCAGTTAAATTAGCACCCACAAGACTGGCGCGGTT
>JAICRN010000562.1 GCA_025937335.1 Microcoleus sp. TY_ISSM_2_bin.22 | reverse complement strand
TTAACAGTTAACAGTTAACAGTTGACAGTTGACTGTTAACTTCTTCCTTCCTTCCTTCTTACATCCGTTACATTCGTTACACAATCCCTTGCCGAACTTCCTTCTTCCTTCAAATTATGCAATTCAGTGTAATCAAACAGCGATCGCTCTGGTGGAGTATTTCCGCCGCTATAATCCTCGCAGGTATAGTGTCGATGGCGATTTCTTGGACTCGTCCCGACATCCGCGCACCGCTGCGCCCCAGTTTAGATTTTATTGGTGGCACTCGGCTGCAATTTGAACTCGACTGCACGAAACCGGAAAATTGTAAACCTATCGATCTTGCTGCTGTCCGCGAAGTCCTGGAAGCCCAAGGTTTAGGTGGCAGCAGCATTCAAGTTATCGGTCAAGAACAGCGAGGTTTGTCGCTGCGAACGAAAACTTTGGATGTCGAACAGCGGACTGAGTTGCAAACAGCATTGAGCGAAAAAATAGGCGCTTTTGCTCCTCAATCTACTCAAATTGATACGGTTGGGCCTACCCTCGGTAAACAATTATTTACTTCGGGATTGTTGGCTTTATTTCTGTCCTTTGCTGGAATTACGGTTTATCTAACATTCCGGTTTCAGTTGGATTATGCCTTTTTTGCTTTCGTTGCTCTCTTCCACGACGTGTTGGTTACTCTTGGTGTTTTCTCGTTTTTGGGTTTAGTTCAAGGAGTGGAAGTTGACAGTTTATTTGTGGTTGCGCTCTTGACAATTATCGGTTTTTCTGTTAACGATACAGTGGTAATTTACGATCGCGTGCGAGAAATAATCAAGCTAAATCCGGGACAGTCGATCGATCAAATTATCGATGATGCTGTTATGCAGACCATGGGAAGGTCAATTAACACGACTTTTGCTACTCTCCTGACACTGTTTTCCATCTTTTTGTTTGGCGGCGAAACCCTCAAATACTTTGCTTTAGCTTTGATTGTCGGTTTTATTGCTGGTGCGTATTCGAGTATTTTCATTGCCAGTACGCTGCTAGCTTGGTGGCGCAGTCGCACCGGCAACTCTATCCCCGTCCCTGCAGAAGGAATCAACCAGTCAGAGGAAGTTTAATTGTCATTGTTCATCAGTCATTAGTGATCAAGCTGCTGACTGCTGTTAACGGTTAACTCAAGGCTAAGGCAAAAAAATGGTTTGACCTGCCACTGATAGCGGTAGGCTGCGTGCTGGCTACCCTAAATACTAATGACTAATAACTAATGACTAATGACTAATGAAAGCGACGCAAATTTTCAAATTGAAGTCCAAAGGCTTCACAAACTAACAGTTTACGCCCGCTGGTTAACTGTGATATTGCTCTGGATTAGCGTCGGTTCTTTGAGCATTTGGGGTTTGCGCCGCGAAATCGCTTTGTGGTTAGAACACTTCACTTGGGCAGCGGTGCGCTACGGTTTATATTTTCACCGCTTGCCGACTCTCGGTTTGGGTTTGTGCTTGGGAATGACTTTAGCTGTGCTAACTTGGCAAAGTCGCAATAGAGTGCGAGGATTGCCCCAGCGGGAAAAACAGGGTTTGGAACAACAAGTGCGCCGCATTCGCCAACAGGGGCCGAGTCATCCTTTGTGGAAGTGGGTTTGCAAAGGTTCGCGGTAGCCGACGGGCTTTATTCTTCACTCCTAGACGCACTCCAACCTCAGAAACCGGGTTTTTTACCGAATCTGCGCGCTGCAAGCAAATATGAGGGTGAAAAAACCCGGTTTCTCACCACCTTTGAGTAGATGCTAATTATTTTAAATCCGTTAAATCCCGTACATTCCTCGTTGCCGAACTTCTTTCTGCTGTATCACGCAAAGCGAGGTAAAATCTGTGCTGCAGAAGACTGTTGAAGTGGAATCTCGATCGCAAATTCTGCTCCTTTTCCCGGTTCCGAAAAGCACTTCAATTCGCCGCCGTGTTGGTTCACAATAATTTCATAGCTAATCGACAGTCCCAAACCAGTTCCTTGGCCGACTGGCTTAGTAGTAAAAAAAGGGTCAAACAACCGCTTCCGAACATCTTCTGTCATCCCCGGGCCGTTGTCAGAAATTTTAATTATTACCTTTTTTTTCTCAATTAACTCCGTGCGAATCCAAATCGCAGGCAGCAGGCGAGTAGAGTTAGACAGTGATGGTTGACTATTTGTACAAGACTGATTTCGATCGCCTGGGGACTTGTTATGGCTTTGTCGATCGACTTTTTCGTCTTTTTTCGACTCCACAAGAGCGTAAATGGCATTAACTAAAATATTCATAAATACCTGATTGAGCTGTCCGGGATAGCACTGCACCAGCGGTAAGTCGCTGTATTCTTTGTGAATGGCGATCGCCTCTTGCCCCGATTTCCCTTTAAGCTGGCTTTGCAACAGCATAATCGTGTTGTTGATACCGTCGTGAATGTTGACCTGCTTCATTTCAGCTTCGTCTAACCTGCAAAAATTCCGCAGCGACAAAACGATGTCGCGCACTCTTTCTGCACCTTGCTGCATGGAATTTAACACTTTCGGCAAGTCTTCAACTAAATAATCGAACTCGATTTTTTCTGCTTCTGCTTCAATTGCTGCGATGGATTCGGGACAGTGCTGTCGGTAGAGGTCGAGCATCCGCATTAAACCTTGCGTGTACTCTTTAGCGTGGTGCAAATTACTGTATATAAAGCCGATCGGATTGTTAATTTCGTGAGCTACTCCTGCTACTAACTGCCCCAAAGAAGACATTTTCTCGGTTTGAATTAGTTGAGTTTGAGTGCGCTGAAGTTCTAGCAGGGCAAGTTCGAGCTGTTGGGCTTGATGTCTTAATTGCGCTTGCGACTCGCGCATCGCCACTGTTGATAACTCGTGAATTTGCAACTGAGAAAGCAGCAGTTGATGTACGTCTAAAAGCTTGTAAGTTTCGGGTTCTACTTGTACTACAATGGGTTCGTGGATTAGTTCGGGCGATCGCTCCAAAGACTGCCGCACGGCCGTCATAATCGAGGTTTCGCGATCGAGAACCAACATATCAGTTTTAGTAAAGCGGTAAAGTATGAACAAAGGCTGTTGAGAAAATAACTCCAAACTGTAGGGGCGGCTCATGTGTTCAAAATAACGCCGCCGCGAAATCATCCCTGTAAACTTTCCTTGCTGAGTGATGATAATGCCGGGAACTAAAGGGTTTGCTTGAAAAATTTTAGCAACTTCATCCCCCGGACGGTCGGACTCTAGGAGAAAGTCGTACAGGGTTAATTCCTGTAGAGTCGATCGCAAACCAAGCGGCGATTTCAGGGGACTCAACCCGTCATTTTCATACACTGCTCCCTCCTTTGGTAATTGGCAGTAGCGGTTGGCTGCTGGAGTCTTGCCTACTATTTAGACTGCCTTTTCAACTCTTTTTATAGCTCGGTCATCAACTTCCCTCTGCTCGCTCGAATCCAGTTAATTCAGCAGGCTTTTCTTTGCCTTAAATCGTGCTGGTATCCCCCGAAACGATATTGCAGGTTAGATTGATTTAACAGCAGACACCCGTTTGAAACGTGACTATGTAGTAAATTTTATATATCCAAGCTTCTACTAATCCGAATATAACAGTCATAACTATTGTTAATGTTTGAGGACATTAATTTGCTTCTGATTAATAGACATCTGCGACTTGTGGCAGTAAATTGGGTATTACCCGTTGCGTAAAATTATATTACAATAAGACAAGAATAGCGACAAGTAGCCAGCCGATCGCCTATTTGAGAATTCAGGTCAAATCGGTGTCGGGGAATTGCCAATAAATCTCAATTGTCAGTTGTTTCGCACAAATGCCGATCGCACTCAACCCACGGATTGTATTGCAGGTAGTCTTCGCACTAGGGACAGCCGATTGCGAGCAATTTGTCAAGTTCGGAATTTATACTTTAGCCGCATCAAGACTCCAAAGCTTCACAGACGAATTTTTTCCGTCAGATCCTAAAGTTGTGCGATCGCAACTAGAACTCACATTCACACATCCGCTTGATGTGCCTTAAAAATTTGCAAAAAAGTACAGTCAGGCCGCCAACTTGATATTCAAATTTTGTCGCTGGCAAATCGGATAGGCAGAATAAAGAGGAAGCAGAAGGAAATAAATTTATTTTACCCGACTTTTCCCCAAGC
>JAICRN010000243.1 GCA_025937335.1 Microcoleus sp. TY_ISSM_2_bin.22 | reverse complement strand
GGAGTTAAAGCCGTTACAGTTAGCAAAAATCCGCAGCCCCGCAATCCGATAAAACACATTTGTCCGATTAACGGCACTAAAGGATAGCGTTTTATTGGCAAATTAATTTTGCGGCGGGACTTGACAGGAAATGTTTTTTTAGTTAGATTGGAGGTAGATTCTGCACGAAAATTTAGTCGAGCGCCCGCAGCCTCTCCAGTCTTTGAATTTTCCCCATTGTTCTTTGATAACTTCAACCGCTCTACAAACAGAACGATCGGATTTAAAATTCGGGGATGAATCGCCGTCAAAATAGCAGCACAACCGACAATCCGCAAAAACCAATTGATTTTCTCAAAACAAATCAACCCAATCAAAACGCCAGCAGAAGCCATCAGCAGCGGTTCCAGCAACACGCTGAGAGTAGCAGCTTTGGGAAAAATACCTGCCTTTTTGGCATCCAATATTCGACCCCAAAAATGCCAAATATTCCCAGGTAAATACTTGGCAATATTAGTTTTAAGAAAAACTTGAATCGCCCACGCGGCAGTTACAGGTTGGCGGAATTCCCGCAAAATCAACATCCACACCCAGCCGACAAAAATTAGAGAAAATAAAGTGATGCCGAGGGCGATCGCCAGCAACGGAAAACTTTCAGCTCGAATTTGGATACTCGCGACTTCTCGCCAGTGAGTTAAAAAAGCTTTGGCAATAAATAAAAACGTCCCGCCCAAAATCAAGTAGCGCAAATAAGGCTGCAGACGCGATTTCGCGAGATTTAAAAAATTCTGAATTAGATGCAAGTGTGGTTTTCCCATTTTCCGATCCCGATTTTGAATTTGGGATTAAGTTATACTGTTTTAGATTTTATATTTTAGATGGGCTAAGGCGGAATTGTGGTTGATTTACACGGCATGATATGACGGAATAAATCTGTTTAACCTGAGATGTTTCAAAATTGTCAAGAACAGGCTTTTCTGCCTGTTCCACAATAACTCAACATTTTTGTGGAACAGACCGAAAAGCCTGTTCCTAAACAAGTAATTGAGAATGGTGCAATACCTCAGTTTAACCTAACCTATGCAGACTTCTACAGACTGTCCGTAAGGCCCGCCTTACCGACGATTTAGGGCGTTTTTAACCACAAACTTAAATTTAAAATCTAAAATTTAGATCGATATACCTCGCTAGGAGTACATTTCTATGCCCGGCCCGAGCCCTGACGGTCTTTCCTATCTTTTAGATGATAGCCCCAATAGTTTCGCCTTGACTCCGGGCTTTTTGACTCCTTATCCTAACGGATTTTTTGGCCTGGGCGGCAACGATTTTATTGTCGGTGCGTCGGATGCCGATCGCATCAGCGGCGATAATGGTAACGATCGCATTCTCGGCGGTGGCAATTCCGATACCCTGTTCGGGGGTGCGGACAACGATTTGCTAAACGGCGGTGTCAGCAGCGACATCCTGTTGGGCGAGGGGGGCAGCGATACCTTGCAGGGAGGTAAGGGAGATGACGCCCTCAACGGTGACTCCGGCAGCGACGTTTTAGTGGGCGATGGTGGCAAAGATATGCTGACAGGGGGTTTGGGCCCAGATACCTTTGTCCTCCGCAGCGACTCCGCAGTCTCCGATCCGGCTGCTGCAGACGTGATTACTGACTTTAACAGTTTTGTGGATTCGATCGGACTGACTGACAATCTTACCGAAGCTGACTTGATTCTCGAAGAAATATCGATCGCCCCCGGTATTTCCAATACATTAATTAAAATTCGCCAATCCAATGCTATTTTAGGCTTGGTAGCCAACGCATCTCCACAAGACCTCGCCGATACATTCATCTCTGCAACTACGGTATTCGGCAACCAACTCGATCGAGCTCGCGATTTAGGCGTTTTGGGCGGCACTCAAACGATCGCAGACTCGGTTAGCAACGCCCGGCCAGACGGCCTTTACCGCTTTACTTTGCCTGCAACTAGCGACTTTAAATTAAGTGTCAGCAGTTTGACGGCCGATGTTGACGTTGCTGTGATTAAAGATATTAACGGTGACAATTCTATTGACTTTACCGATATTATTGCTTCTTCTCAACAACCTGATTTATCGCCGGAAGCGATCGACCTCAACGCTTTGGCCGCAGGCACTTACTTTGTCCGAGTTTATCAATACCAAGGCAGTACCAATTTTACCCTAAATCTGTCTGCAACTCCTGCAACTGTTTCTGATAACAATGCGAGCAACTTGCAGGGTTTTGACTCTCGTTTTGGTTTCGGTTTGGTGAATGCAGCGGCGGCAGTTGCTAAAGCTCAAGGTACTGCAACTTTTCCTGATGTTCCCGATTTGGGCGGAGACGAGTGGGGCAGAGATTTAATTAAAGCTCCAGAAGTTTGGGCCCAGGGCTTGACTGGAGACGGAATTGTGGTGGCAGTTATCGACAGCGGAGTGGACTACAATCACCCTGATTTGACGGGGAATATTTGGAGCAATGCGGGGGAAACCGGTGTTGATGCGATCGGTCGCAATAAAGCTAGCAACGGGGTTGATGATGACAACAATGGCTTTGTTGATGATTTCCGGGGATGGGATTTTGTCAACAACGATAATGACCCGCTCGACGATAACAATCACGGCACTCATATCTCGGGTTTAGTTGCTGCGAAAAAAGATGGGGTTGGCATTACTGGAACGGCTCCAACTGCGAAGATTATGCCTTTGAAAATACTCGATGAGGTGGGAGTCGGCAAAGTTAGGGATGAAATTAATGCGATTAATTATGCGGTGGCAAATGGAGCTAAAATAATTAATGTGAGTTTGGGCGGCCTACAGTTAAACGATCGAGAATTGGATGCGATTCGAGCGGCCGAAGCTCAAGGGGCGATCGTGATTTCGGCGGCAGGAAATGATGCTCGCCCACAAGTAGATTATCCGGCTCGGTTTGCCAATGAGGTAGGAATTGCTGTCGGTGGTGTTACCCGAAATGGCCTGTTTGCGGATTATTCTAACCGGGCGGGTGCGGAGACAATTAATTACTTTGTTGCTGCAGGCGGCGACGGTGGCAGGGCTAATTCGGGTGACGTTTATTCAACTGTAACGCTTTCGGAACCGGGGATTCCCTATCGATATTTTGCGGGTACTTCCATGGCAGTACCGCAGGTAGCTGGGGTGATAGCTTTGATGTTGCAGGCTAATCCGAATCTGACTCCTGCTCAAATTAAGAGGATTCTTGCGGAAACTGCCAATCGAGCGGTTTGAATTTGATTTTGTGCGATCGATCTACAATCCTCAATCTTATACCAATTGTTCACTGAGGGACACGGCAATGCCGTGTCCTAATCCCCCCGCGCCAGACACGGTATTGCCGTGTCCCTACTTTTGGGAATTGGTATTAAAAATTGGCGGCGTAAGTTAAGTCAAATTGGCGGCACAGGGTGATGCAGCAGTAACTTGGTCGATCGAATACTAAGTCGTAATTCATCTCGCCGTCTATTTTGGTGATCGGCTGCTTTAAGGGGATGCCCTGAATGTCGTATTGACGGCGTTCTAAGGCACTCCAGTCAATAATTTTGATGTCGATTTGGTTTTGCAACTCAGTTGCGATCAGATACAGGTGCATCTTGTCTTCAACTTTCCCACTCAGGGGGATTTTCATTAACACTGACTGGGTGACGAGGGGTTTTTGGTCGTTGGGATGCTTCTGGGTGTGGCAGGTTTTGAGTTCTATATCGTAAGGTTCTACCTTGAATTTCTCTCCGTTGGCGATCGCAGACGAGTGCAAGTCTTTCAGGCACTTTTCTAGGTGAGGGATCAGCCCTAAGTCTGAATCGCACAGCAGTTTGCGAATATTCGAGGTTTCAGTGACTGTCATTTGAGATTTTTGATGTTATTTTTTGCTTCTTAACTTCTAGCTTAACGCGAAAAGCAACCCTATTGAACTATACTTGGGACATACTTCCAAAAACCCCTTTTCTGAGCAGTATGTCTCGGTGAATAAGACATTTTTTGCCTTAATTATTTAGGTTATTTTTTGGTAATTTTCCAGAGATTAAGCTCAACATTAGCGTCAGCCGGCTCTATTTGATAGTTTTGTTGCTGAATTGCCGATCGCAAAGTTGAGGACGGTCTGTATAAAAACAACTCGCCCAAATCGCCGGGAATTTGCGGGGATTGCGGTTTTTTCTGTGCCAATTCTCGATTTTTGTAGCAAGCAGTGTAACAGCGCGGTTCTATTAGCAGTTTGACTTTTGGTTCTAGGTGATAACTTAAAGGCATGATATATGCGATATTGGTATCGCTGATAATTAGGGGATTGGTGGCTTGATTGACAGTCCCAGCTACTTCCAACTGGGCGCGCAACCAACCGCTGCCTTTATTCCACCAACTGTCTGCTTGAGAACTAACTCCACCGGATATAATACCTGCGAGAAACAGTGCAACTATAACTATTTTCCACAGTTTTTGCTGTTTGAAGTTATCCAAATTGTTACTAATTTTTGCAGACAGCAGGTAAGCCACTGCTAGCTGAATTCCCACATAACAAGGAACTAAATATCGCGGATTTGCCGATCGCCTTCCACCTTTCATTATATCAGGTACTGCTAAAAACAAACCTGTTGTTGCAATTAATAATAATATCAATAACCACACTCGCTTTGGTGTATGTCGGCACAGAAAATAAAGGGCATAGCCGACTAAAGCTAGAATCGTGATACCAACTGGAATTAGCAAGGCTAGTTGTGTGGCGTTGGCAGTTCCATCAATCCCTATATCAAAAAATGCTATGCTGAGGGAACCCACCCACCTGCTGACTAATCTTAAGAGATTGGTCTGTTCTGACCATACTGTTGTGCTTCTAACTTGATTGAAGTTTTCTACAGTATTTACGAGGGAAGGCATGAAGGCGATTAAAGCGATAAAAGCTGCTATATAATAAGCAATAAATGTTTTCACATCGCGCCAGTTGGCAATGATTGCGACGTAGATTGCGTGGGCGGCCGCGACGCAGACAAATAACAAGTGAGTGTAAAATCCCAGTGTTGCTGTGACTGCGTAAAGCGCCCAGGAAAGAACGAGGGCGAGAGGATTTTGATTTTCGTCAGGGCGCATTGCTCGCAGCAAGGCTGCACTGGATAAAATAGTAGTTACCGTCCACAAACTGTACTGTCTCGCTTCTTGGGCAAACAAGATGTGATAGGGAGAAATTGCGAAAAGTGCCATGGCCATCCATGCCACTGCTGAAGATTCAAATAACTCCCAAGCCAGCCAATAAATTGCGGGAAATACTAGCAGGCTAATCACGGCTGCCAAACTTCTCATTGCGGCAACGGAACTGCCGAACCACTGCGCCCAATATCGCGCTAGTACGTAATACAGCGGCGGGTGTTGGGGGTCTTCTATTGCTAAAGAATTCAGGGTATCGCTTAAAGTTTTTTCGGAATTTATCTGCTGGTATTTTTGTAAATCCGAGGGCGAGGTTATTTTCTGGTAGGAAATTTGTTTGATGATTTCGGCTTCGGTGTAGCCAGAAACTCTCAAAGAAGTATATGTTTCGTCAATCCAGTAAAATTTGCGATCGAGATTGGCAAACCGGAACAAAATGCCAATTACTAATACAATAACAGCCAGAAAAATTAACCATTTTTGGACAAGTTTAAAACTCATTTTTTTAACTCAATATTTATTTACTTAACTGTTAATTTTTCTAGCCAGACATCTCCGTTTTTTTGACTGTATAGCGGCTCTAACTTATACCTACTATTTGTCGTGATTTTGGTTTTTAATTCAGGGTAAATATTGTAAAAAAAGATTTCCTGAAAATTGGGGGGTATTTTAACAACATTCGGCGGCAATACTAAAAATTTAGCTTTTGCATCTATTAAGTAACTCAGAGTTAACAAATTTCCGATCGTATCTACACTGTACACCCACAAGTCGGTTATCATCAATGGCCGAGAAGCTGAGTTGACTGTGCGGGCGATCGGGATGTTAAGATACGATCGGTCTTTATTCCACCAAGAGTCCGATCGCAAATAAATACTACAGGATATAATTTCTATAGAAAGCAAAGCAGCTAGAGCCAGCCTCCACATCTTGTACAATGGGACTGTCCCTGTCGGATATGTAATTTTTTCAGCTAGCAGGTAAGCAACAGATATCTGTATTCCTAAATAACAGGGAATCATGTAGCGAGTGTTGATAGAGCGAATCCCTCCTCCAATTAAATCTGCTGGTAAAAACAATACTACTGTCACGCACGTCAATGTCACAACAAACAACCAAAGACGCATTTCAGTCTGATTTAAAAGGAAATAAAAAGAATACCCAACAATTATTAAAATCATCAAAATAGCTGGCAGATTAAATATCCAATATATTCCCGAGAAATCTGAATACAAGCCCACATCAAAAAATTGACGGTTAATGTTCAAAAACCAATTTCTTACCAAGTCTAAAACAGGCATTTTTAGAGTTTGCCATTCTGTTTTCTGACTGGCATTGCCCGAATTGTTTAAAAACACTACAGTCCAAGGAGACAAAGCAATAAATCCGGCAACTGATGCTAGCAAATAGCAAATTACAGTCTTGTTAAACCGCAATTTTTCAATAATTGTTACATAAACTCCATGTCCGACTGCAACCAGTCCAAATAAGAGGTGAGAATAACATCCCAGAGCAACTGTTACTGCATAAATTGCCCAACTGCTATTAGTTTTTAGCCGCATTCCTCTCAGCAAGGCTGCGCTTGACAGTAAAATTATCATTACCAGCAAGCTGTAAGGTCGAGCTTCCTGAGCGTAAACTATCTGAAAAGGCGATACAGCTAATATTGCAACTGCCAACCAAGCTGTCAGCCGCGACTCAAATAATTCTAAGCACAGCCAATACATACAAGGTAATGCCAGCGCGCTAAAAACCGCTGACATACTTCTAGTTACAGCCACTGAATCGCCGAACACCTGCACCCAAAATCTCGTTGCTATAAAATACAGGGGAGCAAGTTGAGGTTCTTCTAATGCCAATCCTTTTACGGTATCTAAAACGGTTTTTTCTGAATTAATCCGTTGATATTTTTGTAAATATTTAATGTCCCGAATTTCACCGTCAACTACTTGCTGAATAAATTCAGCTTCTGTATAGCCAGAAATCCGCAGGGATGTGTAAGCTTCGTCTATCCAGTAAACTTTATTTCCGAGATTTGCGAAACGAAAAAATATACCTATGACTAATACAACTATAATTAAAAATCGCAGCCACTTGTCAAGTGAAGGGTGTTGAGAATTTTGTCGATTGCGCTCTTTCGTATATTCCATTTTATAACTAGCTAATCTCGCACAATTTTTTTCTGTCACCCCACCCGTAAGGTGCGCTAGGCGCACCCTACTAACTTAACAGCCAGAGAGAGGAATTCAGCCCTCACTACGAACAAAGAAATGATTAATCATCCACTCCTTCAATCGGCGCAAAACCCTGCCGCTGAATATTTTCGGTTATGGTGCGGGGTTCGAGGAATTGCAGCAAATAATCCGGGCCGCCAGCTTTAGAACCAACTCCCGAAAGTTTGAATCCTCCGAAAGGTTGGCGCGATACCACAGCGCCGGTGATTCCGCGATTGATGTACAGGTTTCCGACTTCAAAATCGGATGCGGCTCGATCGATATGCGAAGGCGTGCGAGAATACAATCCGCCGGTTAAAGCAAAATTCGTACCGTTAGCAATAACAATCGCTTCGCTGAAATTCTTTGCCCGAATCACCGACAAAACCGGGCCGAAAATTTCTTCTTGGGCGAGAGTTGCTGTCGGCGATACTTCCGTAACAATGACTGGGCCGACAAAATAACCGGTTTCCGGTGCCGGCATTTCTAAAGCTATTTTAGCTTCGGCGCGACCTTTTTCGATGTATTCGCGGATGCGCGAATGGGCATTTGCATCGATCACAGGGCCGACTTGAGTGCCGGGATTTTCTGCTGGGCCGACATTGAGCGATCGCGTCGCTTCTACCAATCTTGC
>JAICRN010000533.1 GCA_025937335.1 Microcoleus sp. TY_ISSM_2_bin.22 | reverse complement strand
CGGGAACTCAAAATGCCAATCCAAAACCCGCCTTCGCTAACACCAATTCAGAAAACGACAATTCCCGATCGACAGAACTTTCCCTCTTTGTCTGGTCAGTACAACGCACAACTTATTTAAAAGTCTTTCGTCTAGAAGACGCGCCCGTTGGAGAAAGAAAGTTCCTGCAAGCTCTGAATCTTGCTGTGAGAAACAAGTTTCCCGATCGCTACCCGGAACCCCCTGTGATAGACCTCTCCAAACAGTCAATTTTTGACGCTCTTGCCCCCTATTACCCCCTGACAGTCAAATATTTCCAAAAAATGCCTGAAGGCGAATACGACCTCAAGCGCGTCTACTGGTGGGAGCAGCGTTGGCGCGAAGGCACTCGCAATCCTCAAACGCCAAAACAAGTAGTGTTTTTGAAGGAAGAGGGAACAGGGAAGAGGGAAGAAGGCCAAATTTCGGTGTCCGATTCTGGCGATACTTTTTACGACTTAATTTATATTGGCGGGGCATTGGGAGTGATTCACGCCGCAGTCATGGCGAGATTGGGCTACCGAGTGCTGCTAGTTGAGCGAATGCCTTTCGGGCGGATGAATCGCGAGTGGAATATTTCGCGCGACGAAATTCAAAGCTTAATTGATTTGGGTTTATTTACTGCGGCGGAAATCGAAACTTTGATTGCCCGAGAATATAAAGATGGCTACAACAAGTTTTTTGATGCTAACAATCCGCCCGTTGCTCAAGCACCTATTCTGCACACGCCGAAGGTACTAAATGTAGCTTTGGACAGCGAAAAACTTCTCTATTTGGCGGGAGTTAAGCTAACAGAAGCTGGCGGAGAAATATGGGATGAAACTGAGTTTATTAGAGCTGATGTTGAAGCGGAAAAAGTAGTATTTCAGGGCCGCCACTTGCCCGCAAAAGCCGATCGCACAGCATTAGGACGGCTGCTGGTCGATGCCATGGGTTCGGCTTCTCCCATCGCTTGGCAATTGAACGGAGGGCGAACTTTTGAGAGCGTTTGTCCGACAGTGGGAGCAGTCATCGACGGAGGATTTGAGCCTGGGGTTTGGGATTCCGAGTACGGGGATGTGCTCTGCAGTCACGGCGACATTTCCCGGGGCCGCCAGCTCATTTGGGAGTTATTTCCCGGCGCAGGCACAGAACTGACAGTTTATCTATTTCACTACCACCAAGTACATCCCGAGAATCCCGGTTCTTTGCTGGAAATGTACGAGGATTTTTTCGCAATTTTACCGGAGTACCGCCGCTGCGATGTCGATAAATTGGTGTGGAAAAAGCCGACTTTTGGTTATATTCCCGGGCATTTTAGCACCAACAGCAGCGATCGAGCCGTGGCGATCGATCGCCTAATCTCGATCGGCGACGCAGCATCCCTGCAATCTCCCCTCGTTTTCACGGGCTTCGGCTCTCTAGTCCGCAATCTTTTCCGCTTAACAGACCTTTTGGATACAGCATTAAAGCACAATTTGTTGACGGCAAATCACTTAAACCAAATTCGCGCCTACCAGAGCAATGTTTCAGTAACTTGGCTGTTTTCTAAAGGCATGATGGTTCCCACGGGTCTTAGTTTGCCGCCCCAAAGAATTAATTCAATTCTCAATACCTTTTTTGGTATTTTGGCAGGGCAAAAACTCGCCGTAGCCGAAACTTTTATCAAAGACAGAACCGACTGGCTAACTTTCAATCGACTGGCGATCGAAGCAGCCGGAAAAAACCCTTCTCTACTGCTGTGGATTTTAGATTTTGTCAGCTTGGGGGATATTTGGCGCTGGCTGGGAAGTTACTTGAATTTTACTTTACTGGCTTTGGCCAGTTGGCTGTTCGGATGGCTTCCCAGCTTCGCGCGCAGGGTACAACCTTGGTTGGAGCCCCGGTATCCTGGTGTTTGGCTGTGGCTGTTGACTACCAGCTACGATCTCACCTACGGCATGGGAAAGGGGAGAAAAGAGTTTTGAGTTTTGAGTCAAAACTCAAAACTAGCAACTTCAATTCGCTATCGAAAACTCGGCAATTCAATTTCAGCTAGCGATCGGCGTTTTTTAGAAGCCCGCAGCGGACTGGCAATCAAGGTCAGCCAGTCGGGTTGGGCGACTGCTGTAGCTTTGGTCACACTCGATCGCACTTCTTGAATGCCAAAGGTTTCAACGGAGTTCAAAATTTGAAAAGCCCTGGCCAATTCTTGGGTGTCCACTTTGGTAGCAGTGTCTGGTTCTGGCTCGGCCACCGGCATTTCAGGTTCCGCAACCGCAGGGGTCGAGTCAGTTGCCGGCTCGTGAGGCTGGTAGGTTTCCATCTCCTGCAATTGAATGACGGATACTTTGGCTAATTTGTTGAGTTCCAGATTGGCTGGCGATTCAGGCTCGATCGCATCGACAACAGCCGCTACCTCTGGATGCTCTTCTGATTCCGACCAAGGTTGGACAGGGGAAGCGTTGAAGGCTGGCGGCAGCGGAACTTGAGAGCTTTTAACCGCCGCCAGCAATGATTCTAATTGCGCGCTGGCGGTATCGGGAGCATTGTCAGGCGGCTGGATAATCGGCGACTTCACCTGTGGCCTCTCCAAACTTCTTTCCAAGGCAGCTTTGAATTGCAGGGTGTGGCGCTGCTGGCGGTGCAAGCGGGCTCGCAATTCCCTGCAAATATTTTCTGTGGCTACTAACTGGTGTAACTGTTCGTTGTAGCGCTGCACAGTAGACGCACATTCTCGCTCAACAGTCGCTAGCCTGAGTTGGCTGGTTGCCAACTGACTTCTTAAACTTTCGACTAAAATTTCTTGACTTTGGAGGGTTTGATGGGAAACTTCCACTTTCCCAAAAAGCCGCGTCAATTGTTCTTGAGTATTTTCGAGTTCTGCAGTCCGCTGTTCTAGCAAAGTTTCGCGATTCTGCAAGGTTTTTTGGGACTCTTCGAGAGCTGTTTCTAGCTGCGCGATGCGCTGCAAAAGGTCGCGGTTGCATTCGTGCAGCGCTTGCATGAGGGTGACTGGGGTCGATCCTTTGCCCTGACGCTGTTCGGCATTCCCAAGCATATTTTTTAGATTGTCTGAAATCGGGGGCGAGCCCGCCTCGGTCGGCTGTGTCTGAGATTGCGAATTTTTTGTTTCAGGTTGTGTGGGAATTGCATCTACGCCGATGGCGTTGGGAAAATCTACTGTTTGCCAGTCTTCTTCTGGCTGTTGGGGAACGGTTGCGGGAGTGTCTGTCGGATGGGGGGCGATCGGCTCAAAACCCCCAGCATCAGCAATATTTGACTGCAATGGTTCGGTATCGGATGGAACAGCAGGGTGCGGTTGGTGCTGATGGGCTCGAAGATCAGCTTCTGACATGGCTTTTTATCCCAATAGTCACAGGGTCTCAGATACAGTCTATCCTTAGATATTCTCCAGAAGGAAGCCCCTAAGTGATAGTTGTTGTCATTTTTCCTGTTTTTTCTGACAATAGCCTCTGAATCGATTCGCCCGATCGAACTACAACCCGAACTAAAATTAAGGCGTAAGATGCGCCTCCGATCGCCCTACAGACGTGAGTTTTTGGCTCAGAGTCCTATCAAAATAATTTTTCCCGATCTCTAACGCACTGTTTCGGTATCCCGGCGATCGCCTAAGCTTTAACAACTGCAAAATGTTTGTCAATAATTGCTGGAACTTCTTTCGGTGCAATGCGACTGTAGCGAGTTTTGTCCGGCATCAAAACTATATTTGGCCCCGCTTTACACTGTTTGAGACATCCGGTTCCCTGTACTGTCACTTGGTCTTCTAAACCGCGCGCATTCAAAGCATTTTCTAAAGCTTTACAGACTCCTCCAGCGCCCCGCTTCTGGCAGTCTGATTTTTGACATACTAATATTTTGGTTTGGGTTTTTGCCGGAGCTTTTACAGTTTGAGCCGCCGTGGGAGAGGTGACTTGGGTTTTGCCGGTCGCGCGATCGTCGGATGTCCATACCGCAACAGGCACATTAGTCGAGTCGAGGTGTTCGTGCGTGCGATCGTCGTTGCCCTGAGCCAGCTTGAGGCTGCGAGCTTTAAGTTTTATTTTACCGTTTTTCAAGTTGAGTTCTTTCTCACCTGCAACTTGAACTTTCAACCCGGGGGTCAAAACAGGTAACAGAAATGACCGCAATTCCTTGCAAAGTTTAACAAGATATTCTACTCCGCGATCGCTACTAATTCGCAAATATTTAAGTTTACAGCCATCTTCAATAATCAAGCCGAGGATTTCTCCCTCTAAGTTGAATTCGGAAACGTGCTTGCCAGATTTATACATCGTTATAACTCCTTTAAATCAGTTACAT
>JAICRN010000724.1 GCA_025937335.1 Microcoleus sp. TY_ISSM_2_bin.22 | reverse complement strand
CCCTGGATTGCAAAGATTTCTTGTCAAACAATTTGGGCGCAAAGCTGAAATTTGGCTCAAACTTTGCGAAAAGGACTACCCTCCCATAGAGCTAAAACTGCCTTTTGAATTTGCAGCTCTTCTTGAAAAATGCGTTATTCAAGGTAGCGCAACTTTCCCCGGAGGCAGCAACGTTCAAAATAGATTTGATTCCTTTGGAAGTAGTTTTGGGGCGGGATATTCTTTTTGCTTAGAATGCCCTCATGCAACCATGTCTATGGACAGTGAATATATATATATTGATATTCTTTACGGTGGGGAAAGAGTGTGGGAAGAACCTTTGAGCAAACCTATTCCTTGCAAGTTGTCTAATTTAGGGGGCGGTGATTTTACTGGTTTTTCATGGATTAGAAAATTAGGCGAAAAAGAAAACGGCTATATTTACATAATTGGACAGTATAAATCACCTAATACCGTAGAAATTGCACCCAGATACAAAGCTGATTATTTTACTTACTGCCAAAGTTATAAAGTTGCATTGCCAACTGCAACAAACAGAACGCTGACTATCGTAGGTAACCACAAGTACAGTAGAGGAGAAAATATTCAACTTACGGCTAAAGCTAGCGACAATGAATTTAACAATAAATTTTTAATTTTTGATTTCAGGACAGATAAATTAGAAGATATACCTATACCGCCTAATATTGGGTTTATTGGCAATACTATTGTTGCACCTTGGCAGCTTCCAAATACGGATTATGCAAGTTTTGGCGGATTGCCAGCATTACTTCAGTTTCAATTCCCGGGTTATCCTATTTATTCTTTGCAGCATTTTAATGCAATTGAAAAATTTTACAAACCCCGTACATCGTGGACGGATATAGATGAAATATATTTTCATCTAATAGGCAATCCCGAGTCTTTTTATCCGTTAAATACGGTTTTACCTGTCGGAGAATTTACCGCTCCCAACACTAATCAGTTTTCAACGCACGTTAAATACAATTTAGATACCAAATTTGGAAGAACCAGTAGAGCGTGTTCTATCAACCGACCTGCTTCTTTTGGAGATGTCAATAAAACCACTATTGCACCTACATATGTTTCGTATAGCAACAACGGTCAATTTTTATTGTATGATATGTTTAAAGAACAGTTATTAGGAAATGGAATAAAAAACAGCGACGGGTTGATAACAAGATGGAATAGGATTTCTGTTTCAAGTTTTCCAATTTTTGGACAAGTAAAACGAAACGCAAATTAAAATATTATGTCTTTATCTGATGCTGAAACTTCTCTTTACCGAGTTATGGGTTCGTTTTCGACTGTCGCTCAAGTGTCATTTATTAACGCTAGCGCTTCATTTGCTTATGCGTCAGACAGTTATCGGTCAATTACTTTTGGATTAATTCCAAGTCAATGTGCTGCTTTTTTAACTTCAAACTTTAAGTTTATTTGGTTTATTGAAAGCTGGGAAATAAATAGAGAATCGGGAAAACCTGTGTTTACTAACAAAAAGGTATATCCTGCAAAAGTGGAAGGATTGAACATTCCTTATCCCAGAACTCAAACCTTTAAATGGCGCGATGGATTGATAGACAACAGTTTTAATGCAGTCTCGCCAAACCGAAGCTATTTTAGACCGGGTTTTGGACAAACTATTCCATCTGATTTAACCCGTCCCTTTTTAGAAGTAACTGTCACAGAACAAAATTATTTGGGGCTGGGAGCTTTAGGTGTTTGGGGTAACTTTGCTTTCGCCGGCCCCTTTGGAAGATTGATGGCCATCGCTGCAACAGTAGATGAAGAGTTGGCAGCAAAATATGACGCCAGCACAAACAAGAAAAAAAAGAAATCACTCAATTCTCAAGATTACGAAGAAATGCCAACATATCCTGCTTACACGCCATATCAAAATAGCGGCGGATATTAATTTGCTTCAGTAAGACTAATCTTTTCTTTAATTAAATATTGAGGGTTGTACCTTACATCAAGCCAATGAGTTTCGCTTAAGCCTCGGCGGACTAAAGCGGATTCAATAGCGGCTCTGGTTAATTCAACAATTGCTAAACGATTGTTGGCGTGAACATTACTAGAATGATTTCTGTAAAAATACAAAAACTCTGGGATATTAACAATATTTTTTGCAACTTCTGACATTCGCATACACAATTCATAGTCCTCAATTAAGTTAAAATCAGTGTCAATTCCTCCAGCCTGTTCGTAAACGGATTTCCGGAACAGTCGGAAATGAAATAACATAAAAACGCTTAAAATTAACCAAGGACTGTATTCATAACTGCACCGCCAACCGGGCGATAATATTGCGCCGTATTCGTCAATGTCTTGATAATAGGTATAAACCAACCCGCAATCAGGGCTACTCTCAAGCACTACAACAGTTTTCTCAAGCGCGCTTCCTTCTAATAAATCGTCGGAATCGACTTGCCCTAAATATTCTCCCCGCGCCGCTTCAAACCCCGTTTTGAGAGCCCAAGCAGCGCCTCTATTCACTGGATCGCTGAGTACCAGCACCCGATCGTCCTCCCGTGCAAACTGCTCTGCAATTTCCAGTGTCGCGTCAGTCGAGCCATCATCAATAATGATGCACTCAAGGTCGCGGTAGGTTTGATCAAGTACCGATCGCACTGCCATACCGATGTACCGCTCGCGATTGTATGCCGGAATGACGATCGACACTTTAGGTGTAGTATTCATTGGTTTAAGCTATAATGTTATAAACTTAAACTATACTAAATCAAAAATTATGAGCATG
>JAICRN010000036.1 GCA_025937335.1 Microcoleus sp. TY_ISSM_2_bin.22 | reverse complement strand
GCACCCTCCAAGCAGTTCTCGATCGCTTGCAACAGATACAGCCGCCGCCCGACATACTCCTACTCACAGGCGACTTGTCCCAAGACGAAACACCCGAATCCTACCAGCGCCTCGTCTCCCTCCTCGCCCCCCTCGGAATTCCCGCCTACTGGATACCTGGGAACCACGACAACATCCCTGTCATGTCAGAAATCTTAAATCAGTCGCCCCTTTCCCCAGAAAAATCATGGATGCTGGGAAACTGGCAATTTCTATTACTTTCGAGTGTGGAAGCAGGATGCGACGGCGGGCGGCTTTCCCCAGAAAGCTTGCATTGGCTGGACTCTCAACTGCAACAAACGGGCGATCGACCTGTTATCATTGCCTTGCACCATCATCCTTTGCCGATCGACTGTCAAATCATGGATGGAATGATGCTGCAGAATGCCGGTGAATTTTTCGCAATTGTCGATCGATACCCTCAAATCAAAATCGTCCTTTGCGGCCACATTCACCAAGAATTTCAACAACAGCGGGGCTCAGTTACCTACTTGGGGACACCCAGCACCTGCATCCAACTTTTACCGAAAAGCCATCCGATTATCCTTGACGAAATCCCCCCGGGATTTAGATTGCTTGAATTGGCGATCGACGGTACTTGGAACACCAGAGTTGAGCGAGTTGCTGCCAAATCACCACCAAATTAATATTTTTTATTTGACCCGAAATAATAGTTATCAAATTTACATTCTGTTGTCAATACATCAACAGATAGATTTTTATGAGCAGCCCCATCTTTTATGATATTTATTAACCATAGATTGCAGACATACGTAAACTAGCGAGCTACGAACATAAATGTCGATCGCAATTTAACAAAACAGGAAAAACTAAATTTATGTCTGAACTAAATGGCGTGATGATGCAGTATTTTCACTGGTACACCCCCGCTGACGGCAGCCTGTGGAATCAGCTAGCGAAATCTGCAAAAGATTTAGCCAAAATAGGCGTTACATCCCTGTGGTTGCCGCCAGCCTATAAAGGAACGGGCGGCGGTATGGATGTGGGTTACGGCGTCTACGACTTATTCGATTTAGGCGAGTTCGACCAAAAAGGGTCGGTACGCACGAAATACGGCACAAAAGATGAGTATTTGGCCGCAATTAAAGCTGCTCAAGATGCAGGAATTCGGATTTATGCCGATGTAGTCTTCAACCACAAATTAGGTGCCGATGCAGAAGAAGAAGCCGAAGCCACACCCTTCAATCCAGACAACCGGAATGACACCGTAGGGGAATATCAAAAAATCAAAGCTTGGACCCATTTTACCTTTCCCGGTCGCGACAAAAAATATTCCAGCATGGAGTGGCATTGGTGGCATTTTGACGCCATTGATTACAACGTTTACAACACAGAAACCCATGCCATTTACCTGCTCAAAGGCAAAGAATTCGATCGAGGAGTAGACTTAGAAAAAGGCAACTTTGACTACCTGATGGGTTGCGATTTAGATATGGACAACCCAGAAGTCACTGGGGAATTAAAATACTGGGGTGAGTGGTATGTCGATACAACAAACGTTGACGGCTTTCGCTTCGATGCAGTCAAACACGTTAAAGCAGAATTTTTCCTAGAATGGTTGGAACACGTCCGCCACTATGCCCAACGCGACTTATTTGCAGTCGGCGAATATTGGTCTTACGAAGTGGAAGCTTTGCACTACTTCCTAGAAGCAACGAACGGTAAAGTAACCTTATTTGATGCACCCCTCCACTACAACTTCCACGCTGCTAGCAAAGCCGGTAATAGCTACGATTTGCGAACAATTTTTGATAACACTCTCGTCCAACAGCAACCCGCCCTCGCTGTTACCTTGGTAGACAACCATGATTCCCAGCCCTTACAATCCCTAGAATCAGTTGTCGAGGCTTGGTTTAAACCCCTTGCTTACGCTTTAATCCTGCTGCGAAGGGAAGGATATCCGTGCATTTTCTACCCGGACTATTACGGCGATCACTATAAGGATACAGGAAACGATGGCAACGAATACGAGATTTGGTTAGACAAGCATCAATTTATGCTCGATAAATTATTGTTCGCGCGCCAAACTTATTCCTACGGCAATCAGTACGATTACTTCGACCACGCCAACACTATTGGCTGGACTCGACTCGGAAATGAAGAAAATCCGGGCGGCATGGCTGTGGTACTGAGTAACGGAGACGATGGCACCAAGTTTATGGAAGTCGGACAACCGAATCGAACTTATATTGACATCACCGAACACATCAAAGAACCAATCACAACTAATGACGATGGTTGGGCTGATTTTCGGTGTAACGCCGGTTCAGTTTCTGTCTGGGTTCCGCAGCCGTAACGACTGTGTTAACAGCAAAAAGTCAAAAGCAAGATATCTTTTTACTTTTTGCTTTCATATTTTTGATAGCTAAAATCTATCTATAGTAGGACTAAAGCTCTCTCTTTAGTCCTATTTTTAGGCTATGCGATCGTGTATAATGTTATTTTACATAAATACATAAAAAATTATGAAACTTTCACCAAAAGTTGCCGTTATTACCGGCGGAGGGTCGGGAATTGGTCGTGCAGCAGCAATTTTAATTGCCAAGGAAGGCGCAAAAGTTGCTATTATCAATCGCACTTTAGAAACCGGGCAAGAAACCGTCCGCCAGTTGGTCGATGAAGGAGGCTGCGGGCTAGCTATTGCAGCAGATGTGGCCGATTCTCGGCAAATGCAAGAGGCATTTCAAAAAATTTTTGAGGAATATCAAAGGATTGATATTGTCTTGGCAAATGCAGGTATTAACGGTGTATGGTCGCCGATAGAAGAGATAGAACCCGAAGAGTGGGACCGGACAATTAATACCAACCTGAGAGGAACATTTTTGACTGTCAAATATGCTGTTCCTTATCTGAAAAAACAAGGAGGTTCCATCGTCATTACATCGTCGATTAATGGCACCAGAAGTTTCAAGAAAGTTGGTGCCACAGCCTACGCTTCCAGCAAAGCAGCCCAAGTAGCTTTAGCGAAAATGCTGGCGCTAGAACTTGCCCCCAGCCAAATCAGGGTCAATGTTATATGTCCGGGCGCGGTGGTGACTTCCATTGGGGAAAGCACGGTTAAGCGCCATCTTGATGACATTCCACTGGCGCCTGATGCCACTCAAGACCTAATTCCTTTGAGGGATAATACCGCAGGTTCTAGCGAAGAAGTCGCCCAATTAGTTTTATTTCTGGTATCAGATGCGTCTAGCTTTATCACAGGTACTGAAGTGTGGATTGATGGTGGCGGTTCTTTGATTTAAAATCTCTATAGCAGCAATTTAAAACATCTTGTTACCAATTACCAATTACAATAATTAATGACTGAAAATTAAGCAATTTGGTCACAAGCCCTCGGATTTATCAGTACGCTGAATTCTAAAATCTAAAATCGATTGACTTTCCAATGTTGTACAGCATTTTGCAAAGTCTGCGGCAGCCACTTATCGTACTGAGGATAAACAGGCAAACGCTGCACGAGCTGCCATCCGGATGCTGCTAAAATTTCTGTTAAAGTTTGGTGCTGCAAATGAGGATAATCGGGATTAACTTCATCCCGCGGCCCAATTCCTCCTAAATCTCTAGCACCTGCTTCTAAACAAGCCAGCAATATGTGTGGCTGTGCAACTAAATTGGGGGGAATTTGCAGCCTGATTTCAGATGGTAAAATGCTGCGGGCGATCGCAATTACTTCCGGCATTTTTGTAGCATCAAAAACTTCACCGTCCCAAATTTGCTGATTTCCCGGACTGTAGGGCTGGAGGATAACTTCTTGAATGTGATGGTAACGCGAATGAATGCGGGCGATCGCCTCTAATGTCTCAATCCAATCGGCCTCACTTTCCCCAATTCCCAGCAGCAAACCCGTTGTGAACGGAATCTTTAATTTTCCAGCCCATTCTAACTGTTGCAGCCGCAGCGCCGGCACTTTACTCGGTGCGTGTCGGTGAACCGTTTGTAACAAATCTGGGGCAAGCTGTTCTAGCATCAGCCCCATCGATACATTCACCTCTTTTAACTGTGCCATCTCCTCAAAGCTGAGCGGCCCCACATTAGTATGCGGCAAAAATCCTAGAGCAAGTGCCAGTTCGCACAAATCGTAAATCCGCTGCAACCAAGCTTTTCGCCGTTTACTTTGGGGATGTACCTCGCCGCTGAGGATGAGAATTTCAATTACACCTTGAGTTTGCAGGAACTTGAGCTGTTTTTCGGCTTCTGGTAGCGTCAGCCAAGGACTTTGCTGGGGTTCGGCCCGAAAATTGCAATAGGTGCAGCGGTTAAAACACTCGTAAGTGGGAACCAGAGTATAAGCAGGGCTGTAGGTGACGGTGCGGGACATTCCTTGGGATTTTTATCGATCGGACTTACGCAACAACATATATCTGTCAATGGGAGTTTTGCGGTTTACCATCCTAACCCTTCATCTATCTTAACACTGACGCAAGTCCATAATCTCGTTTCCCAGCTAAATTACGAGCATTCAGTTTCTCGTGCGATCGTCCAAAAATTCCCCACTCTGCTTTTTTAAACCTTATACAGCAAGCCTTATGGCTTCTTATCAGCGCTGCTTATGACATTCATAACAAAAACTGTGCTTAAAACCCCTTTACAAACTGAAATAAAAGCTTTATGTTTATTTACATGGCGGAACACAAAGCCGTCGCGAACATTGAAAACCAAATAAAGCAATCATAAAACCATGACCACAACCTTACAGCAGCGCGAAAGCGCCAACCTGTGGGAACAGTTTTGCAACTGGGTCACCAGCACCGACAACCGCATTTATGTAGGTTGGTTCGGCGTCCTGATGATTCCCACCCTGTTAACTGCCACCATCTGCTACGTCATCGCCTTCATCGCTGCCCCACCAGTGGACATCGACGGCATCCGCGAACCAGTAGCAGGTTCCTTAATGTTCGGCAACAACATCATCACAGGTGCAGTTGTCCCATCGTCTAACGCCATCGGCTTGCACTTCTACCCCATCTGGGAAGCAGCTTCCCTCGATGAGTGGCTGTACAACGGCGGCCCCTACCAATTGGTAGTATTCCACTTCCTGATCGGCATCTTCTGCTACATGGGTCGGGAATGGGAACTGTCCTACCGCTTGGGCATGCGTCCTTGGATCTGCGTCGCTTACTCTGCACCAGTTGCAGCAGCCACCGCAGTATTCTTGATCTACCCCATCGGACAAGGTTCGTTCTCTGACGGTATGCCCTTGGGTATCTCCGGCACATTCAACTTCATGATCGTGTTCCAAGCCGAGCACAACATCCTGATGCACCCGTTCCACATGTTGGGAGTAGCTGGTGTCTTCGGCGGTAGCTTGTTCAGTGCCATGCACGGTTCTCTCGTTACCTCTAGCTTGGTTCGCGAAACCACCGAAACCGAATCGCAAAACTACGGTTACAAATTCGGTCAAGAAGAAGAAACCTACAACATCGTCGCAGCCCACGGCTACTTCGGTCGTTTGATTTTCCAATACGCTTCCTTCAACAACAGCCGTTCCTTGCACTTCTTGTTAGGTGCATGGCCAGTAGTCGGCATCTGGTTTACCGCTTTGGGTATCTCCACGATGGCTTTCAACTTGAACGGTTTCAACTTCAACCAATCGATTATCGACTCTCAAGGTCGCGTCATCAATACTTGGGCTGATGTGATCAACCGCGCTAACTTGGGTATGGAAGTAATGCACGAGCGCAATGCTCACAACTTCCCGCTTGACTTGGCTGCTGGTGAAGTCACCCCAGTAGCAATGGTTGCTCCTTCTATCAACGGCTAAGTTTTAGCTTTTGATTAATAAAAAGCGCTCCTAGAAATAGGGGCGCTTTTTGTTTGGGCGAATAGATTTTTCTAAGAACCCTTCTTCCTTTTATCTGTTAACTCCGTTACCCCCCTTACCTCCGTTATATCCATCCTTTGTCTTCCTTCTTCCTTTTTTCTTCTTCCTTTATCCTTTAATTTTTTTTTTAGGATTACTATAGAATATAGCCAATAGGCCGATCGAGATACTGTGACATACTCCACGGGCAAAATCTTATATTATGGTCTAGGATTCCAATAGTCGGATTCAGAATATGTTGGGCTTGCTATAAAGTGTTCGCTAGCAGCAATGCAATTGTGTCAATTCCAGAATCTAACCATAGACAAATGTAGCTGATCGGGAGTCGCTCCTCACCGTCCCAAGCGCTCTATCTGTAAGGAGAATTTGTATTATGAAAGATGGACAAGAAGTACGCCGCGTCTCCACAGCCGTCATTGCCGGTGTTTGCGGGTTGGCTTTACTGGCGGGAGGAGGCATTGCCTGGTGGACCGCGAACCGTTCGCCAACCCCCGCAGATACGCAGTCTTCTGCTCAGACTACCGCTCCGCCGCTGCCCCCAAGTCCTGTGGAATCCCCTGCTGTAATTATCCCCGTACCCCCTCCAACTCCTGTACAAGTGCCGCAGGTTCAGACGCCGCAGGTTCAGACGCCGCAGTTTCAGACGCCGCAGGTTCAGACACCGCAGGCTCTGGCTCCGCAGGTTCAGACGCCCAAGCCGTCGCAGCCAAAGCCTTTGCAGCAGACTGATGTCCAGACAGTGCAAGTCTACTGGGTTAAAGATGCCAGTGGCAAATTTGAGGGAGTTCCTACGCCAGTAGCTGTCAAACAAGCTGACAAGCCTGATGCAACTTTACAAGCTGCTTTTAACAGTTTGTTGACCGGGCCCAAGGATGCAACTGTTTCTAGCGAAATTCCTAAGGGGACAAAACTGCGGAGTTTGAGTGTCAAGAATGACGGAGTTTATGTCGATTTGTCGGCAGAATTTACTTTGGGGGGAGGCAGCACCTCAATGACAAGCCGGTTAGGGCAAGTTATCTATACGGCTACGAGTTTAAAACCGAATGCCAAGGTTTGGATTTCGGTGGAAGGCAAGCCTTTAGAACTTTTAGGAGGCGAAGGTTTGGAGGTGGCTCAGCCGAGTACCCGCCAAAGTTTTGACAAAAATTTTCCCCTTTAGTAATTATGAGTCATTAGTTACAAGTCATTAGTCATCGGTCTGAAGGCCGAGAATAGGAATTGATAACTGATGACTCATGACTGAGGACTGAGGATGGAGGAATGGCAATTAATTTTCAGTGCTTGGTCGTCAGGCTAAATGCCCGAAAGTGTAGGGCTTGCTGTTCGATCCGGGTGGCAAGCCGATCGCACACCATATTACACAGCTCAAAAATTAACTCGTCTTGCACCTTATAATAAGCTGAAGTCCCTTCACTCCGGCGAGTGAGGATACCAGCTTGGAGCATGAGTTTTAGGTGCTTAGAAACATTGGCTTGACTCGTTTGAGTAGCTTCCACCAATTCTTGCACGCATTTTTCGCCGTCGCGAAGCAAGTTCAAAATTCGTAAACGCATTGGCTCGCTCAAAATACTGAAATACTCAGCAACTTGTTGCACAACCTCTTGCGGGACAGGCTGGGATGACTTCATCAAACTCACCGGAGAGAAGTGATCGGGAAATATTAGCATTTATTCTGTCCATAACAATAAAGTAATCCTTCAATCCGGATTAATTCGCATCAACACTTGACCGTATTCGACAGGTTCGCCATTTTGAACTAAAATTTCCATCACTTGACCGGACACTTCATCAGCATCGATCTCGTTCATCAGCTTCATCGCTTCGATAATACAGACTGTCTGGCTGACCTTGATGCGATCGCCCACATTGACAAAAGGCGGCTCGTCGGGAGCAGCAGCGCGGTAAAAGGTTCCTACCATCGGCGAGATAATTGGCACCCATTTCGTATCGACAGGAGCAGTCACGGCAGCAGGCACGGCGGCAGGTGTGGCGGCAGGGGTCTCAGCCAGAGCAGATCCTACATTTTGTTCAACAGCAGGAGGTGACGCTAAGGTGGGGCTAGCAACAGCGCCCAACGCGATCGGAGCGACAGTCCCCACGGCAGCAGGGATAGCGGCCGCGGTGTCTGGTGAGCTTGCCAGAATGCCTTTGCGTACAGTCAGTTCAAGTTCCCCACTTTTTAACGTCAGTTCCGAAATGCCTGTTTTGTCTAATACAGTTAGCAGTTCGCAAAGCTGGTTTAAGTCTAGTTGCACAGCAGATTCAAGGGTAATTAAGAATTGAAAATTGAAAATTGAAAATTCCGAATCCGGCGAAGCTAGGAGAATTCACCGAGTTTGGAGGCAAAAGGGATAGTTTTTAAGCTGTGAGCGATGAGTATTGAATTTTGAGTTCTTCAACTCAGAACTAAAAACTAAAAACTCCCTTTTCCTCCGTCATTTCTACTCTCGGCCGAGGTACTTGTCTTCACGAGTATCAATCCGAATCCGTTCTCCAATGGAAATAAATAGAGGCACCATAATCTGAGCTCCGGTGGAGAGGATAGCGGGTTTGCTGCCGCCGGTGGCAGTATCTCCTTTGACTCCTGGATCGGTTTGTGTCACTTCCAAGACAACCGAGTTGGGCAGTTCCACTTCTAGAATTTGGTCGTTCCAGCGAAGGATATTGACTTCCATCCCTTCAGTGAGGTACTTGACACGATCGCCTATTTGCTTAGCATTGAGGCGACTTTCCTCGTAAGTTTCCATATCCATAAAGACGAACTCGTCGCCCTCTTTATAGGTATGCTGCATCACGCTCTTTTCCAGGTTGGCTTGAGGCATAGTCTCGCCCGCCCGGAAGGTTTGTTCTACTACGTTTCCGGTTTGGACGTTTTTTAATTTTGTCCGCACGAAAGCCGAGCCTTTTCCTGGCTTGACGTGGAGGAATTCGATAACCCGCCACACGCCGTTATTCCATTCAATTGAAACACCTGGTCGAAAGTCGTTACTGGAGATCATATAAATTTTTGCGGGCAATCCCGTCGCCTTGTCGGCACGGGGGAACTACAGTCAGTCGATTTTAGATTTTAGATTTTAGATTTTAGATTTACTCCACAGATGAATTTGGGAGATTGAACCTTGGTCTAAAATTTTGATCTCTCCACGACAGGAGTCTGGGGATTGTATCCGTTTTTGAGCGGGTCAGGGTAAAGCTGCAGTCTAGCTGACGGCATCAAAAAGCAATTGGCATTTTATTTTACCGTTCAAAGGGAGCAAGTGCTGTACGGAAAGCTAAAAAGCTCTCAAGGGAAGGAAGTTCGCCAACTGATTGTGTGGGGCATTTAAGGGATAGAAGGCCGACAGCGCTGTGGGAAGATAATAGAGGCAATAAAAGTTAAAGTTATGTTGCATTGGCCTAATTTCTCGATCGATACGTGCAAGCGCTGGGTCAAAACCGTCGCTTTAGCGCTCTTGCTGTTCACTCTGTCCCTGAGTTTCAGTGCAGTCTCCCATGCCAAACGCCCCAGCAGCAGTATGCCTGCTGGGAATGCAATTACGGACGGGCGGGCGCTGCTGCGCTTCGCTTTACCTATTGACAATCAGACTGTGCGAGAGTTGCAAATCAGTCTCGAAGACATTGGCAACCACATACGGTCTAAACGTTGGGGGCCTATTAGCAGCGATGTCAGTAAAGCTTCCAGGATTCTCAACCTTCGGGAATCTGACCTTTTAGAGAGTATTCCCGACGCCAAAAAGCCGGAAGCTGAGGCGCTAGTTGCAGGACTCAAGGACGGAATTGCTCAACTGGAAAAGGCTGTTGAGGCTAAAGACAGGGACAAAGTGATTGACTTGAAAGCCACCATCCTAGGTTCTGTAGGCGAAATCGAAGAGTTGATGGTGACAAAGTTTCCGTTTGAAGTGCCGGCCAAGTATGCTAATCTGCCTCAACTCAAAGGGCGCGCTACTGTGGCCGTACAAACTGAAAAAGGGGAAATTACTGTAGTGGTTGACGGCTACAGCGCCCCGGTTACGGCCGGTAATTTTGTGGATTTAGTCGATCGAGGTTTTTATGACGGTTTGCCGTTTATTCGATCGGAAGAATCCTACGTTTTGCAAACGGGAGACCCCGAAGGCAAGGAAGTCGGTTTTATTGACCCAGCTACTGGCAAATACCGGAATGTGCCGCTAGAAGTGCTCGTCAGGGACGAAAAAGAACCTATTTACGGGATTACTCTAGAAGATGCGGGGCGCTATCGCGACGAGCCTGTTTTGCCTTTTTCTGCTTTCGGTACTGTGGCAATGGCCCGCACAGAATCTGAACCCGACAGCGCTTCTTCTCAGTTTTTCTTTTTCTTGTTTGAACCTGAACTCACCCCCGCTGGCCTGAATCTGTTGGACGGCCGGTATGCTGTTTTTGGTTACATGATTGAAGGAAAAGAAGTTTTGGAACAACTGAAGCAAGGAGACAAGATTGTATCTGCTAAGGTAGTTAAAGGAATCGAAAATTTGGTGCGACCTCAAGTTTAATTAATGACAGCAATTGAAATCGCTACTTGTCAAAAGTGAAGGCGATTTAAATCGCTTCTGCACACACAAAGCCCGCCTGCGCGGGCTAAAAAAATCAACAGTGACAGCCATTCAAATCTTTTCTAAATCAAGGTGAAAGCGATTGAAATCGCTTCTGCACAAAAAGCCCGCTGAGGCGGGATGGAAGAAGAGATAATTTTTATAGCTTCGTTATTGAAATCAGGAATTTAATCGAGAGTATGGCAATTTTAGAATTATTATTGGTAGTTGGTTTAGGCGGATTCGCAGGATTGTTGATTGTAAAAAATGTGAATGAAAGCAAGCAAAAACAGCGGTTAGATGAGGCTTTTTATCAGTTGTTGGAAACTCAAAACAGTCAGGTTTCGCTGATTCAACTGGCGGCTAATGCTAGGGTTGAGGCAGAAGTTGCTCAGCAGTATTTAACTCGGCAAGTTAAGATTTTTTCGGCGATTTTAGAGGTAGATGATGAAGGAGATACTTTTTATAGATTTCCTAGGTTGCGCTTGCCGCCGAGTTCCGGTAAGGAATGGTAAGAAAGTGCGATCGGCTAATTCCAAATTATGAAAGTTAAAGATATCGGCGAACAGGGTCTTTTAAGAAGATTGCAAAAATTCTGCCCCGCAGAGATAGTGGGTGATGATTGCGCTGTCATGGCTACAAATCCCAACCAATCTCTCGCTATCACTACAGATATGCTGGTGGATGGAGTGCATTTTAGCGATCGCACTACGGGGCCTTATTACGCAGGATGGCGCGCCGCAGCGGCAAATTTGTCGGATCTGGCTGCGATGGGAGCAACGCCTCTGGCGGTGACTGCTGCCCTAGCTGTGGCGGCGGATACGGCTGTGGAGTGGGTTGAAGAGTTTTATCGGGGGATGACGGCTTGCTTGCAAGAATATCACACGCCGATCGTCGGTGGCGATGTTGTGCGATCGCCCGTTGTGACTGTGGCGATTACTGCTTTCGGACAAGTTGAGTGCGATCGTACCATTAGTCGGTCAAATGCGCGATCGGGCTGGGCGATTGTCGCTACCGGCGTTCACGGAGCCTCCCGCGCGGGATTAGAATTGCTGTTAAATCCCGAATTCGGGCAAAATCTTACAGAAGTCGATCGAGCTTCTTTAATTCTCGCTCACCAGCGCCCTAAACCGAGGCTGGATGTTTTGGCGGTTGTTTGGGAAATTTTAGATTCTGCGGGTGAGTTTTCCATCGCAGGAATGGACAGCAGCGACGGTTTAGCCGATGCGATTATTCAAATTTGTCGGGCTAGCGGTGTTGGCGCAAAAGTCGATCGCACACAAATACCAATTCCCGATATTTTTAGCGAAATCGTATCAACCGAAAAAGCTTTAGATTGGGGATTATACGGCGGGGAAGACTTCGAGTTAGTGCTGTTTTTGCCAATAACAAGCGCTCAGTTATTGGTAGAAAAAATAGGAAACGCAGCCGCGATTGTGGGAACCGCTACGGATAGTACCGATATCTGGTTAACTGATAGCAGCGGCATTTGTCCTGATGCTATATTAAAGCTCGATCGAGGATTTCAACACTTCTGAATTATCTCGCTTGTCCGCATAGGCGGACGAAAGTTTGTGTAGACGAGGTTTCAACCGCCTGGTTTTTGCCCGTTACAGATTTTGGGCCAGCGAACCTTTGACAATCAAGCATCCAGAATACAAGCACCCGGATTCATTCCGAAAGCAGACTAGACTCAGGACGAAAAAATAAAAAACCTGTATCCGATGAAACTTGCCCCCCGAATTTATCCGTTAAACAAGCCTCCGAATTTATCCGTGAGGTCAATGCTTCAACTCTTTAATCTCTTTAATCTAAAATCTAAAATCTAAAATCTAAAATCGATTGACTCTGTTATTGTAGGCAGTAGCCAGATTATTTTGAGTTTGCGTCCATTTTTCGCTACCCAGTTCCCGATTATTTAAAACTATTTGATAACCAGCAATTGCAATTTCAATGTTATTCGCTTTATTCCCATTGGGAGACTCACTAATATGACCGCTCAAATTTTCAACAAGGTCGATAATTGAGCTAATTGTTGGGGGATTTTCGCCAGCAATTAACTTTTGGGTCACTTGCTGTAAAGTCTCGGCAAAACTGGCATTGAGGAGATGTTGCCGTCCCTCTAGCATGGGGTAAATTACTGCAATATCGCTATTGCTATCTTGTTCTGCTTGCAATAATTCTAAGAAAAAGTTTGCATATTCTTGGAGATTTTCACCTTCAGAATTATTGCTATCTTCCTCACCGTTTATATCCATGAATTGCCCTAGCTGACGGGCCAGATTTCGGAGGAAATTAGCGCCATTCTCGCCTCCTTGTTCTGCCAAGGTTGATGCTATTAACTCGCAAGCTTCGAGAAATCCGCGATCGAGTAATTCTGAGTTATCCTGTAATATCTGCGGTTCCTCTCCGTTGGGGCAATTCAGCAGGGTGTGAATTAATTGCAGATAGGCTTGAGCGCGCTTTTCTTCCATTGTGGGGAGTTGTGAATAACACCGGGATTTATTTTATCATGATTGGGGGTGGGTTTTTGGGTTTGTTTCTAATTTTTGATGATTTTGACCGAGAATTTTTTGATGGTACAAGCCCCGGATTTATCCGTGGAATCAATCCAAAATCTAAAATCTAAAATCCTCAAGCCCCCGAAATTATCCGTGGGGTCGCCTCCAAAATCCACAATCTAAAATCTAAAATCGAATGACCGCAGATGTTGGCGGATGTACGCGGATGGACGCGGATAAATACGGTGATCTGGGTTTGCAGTTAATCTTAACGCCTAGATAATGCTACTTTGGGCATTAATCTATCCAAAATTTGCTCGATCGCACTTGCAGTCCAATCAATATCAGATTCGGTTGTTTCTCGTCCCAGACTCAAGCGAATGCCGCCAACCGCTATGGTTTTGCTATATCCCATTGCCAATAATATCGGACTGGGAGTTAGTTTGCCACTGCTGCAAGCAGAACCGGAACTAATGCCAATTCCGGCTAAATTTAGCTGTCTTACTAAAGTTTTGCCCGTCACTCCTCCTGTGTAGCCGTCGGGAGAAACAATGCAAAAACTGACGTGGTGCGGCAGGCGATAATATCGATCGCCTGTTGGTACTAAACTGGGTACATGAGCTAATCGGTCAAAAAGTCGATCGCGCAATCTAATTAACCTGGCAGTTTCCACATCTATTTCCTGCAAAGCTAACTCCGCCGCCACCCCAAAACCGACTATTGCCGGCAGCGCTTGCGTCCCGGAACGCAGTTTCAATTCTTGGCCGCCACCGCCCAACATTGGCACTAATTCTACTCCCGGACGCACGTAAAGCGCGCCTGCACCTTGCGGCCCGTAAAGTTTGTGACTGGAAACCGAAAGCAAGTCTACGGGAAGTTTCTGCACGTCTACTTGCAGCTTGCCGGCAACTTGAACTGCATCGGTATGAAACATGATATTGCGATCGCGCGCAATTTTTCCCAAGGCCTCAATTGGTTGCAGCGTACCAACTTCGCTTTGTCCGTAAATGATGGAAATTAACACTGTATTCGATCGCAGCGACTCTTGCAAATCCAAAGGATGAATTCGCCCCAATTTATCCACCGGCAACCGCGTTATCTCCCAGCCCCACTGTTCGAGTTGTCGAGTCGGTTCTGCTACTGCCGAATGCTCTACGCTGGAGATAATCATATGCTGCGGCTTTGGATAAAGACGGGCAATTCCCATAATTGCCAAATTGTCCGCTTCTGTGCCGCCACTTGTAAAAATTATCGATTCCGGTAGCGCGTTAATCAAGCTAGCAACCTGCATTCTCGCTAATTCTAAAGCTGTCGCCGCCCTTTGTCCCCACTCGTGCAAGCTGGAAGGATTGCCCCACTGCTGAGTCAGGGCTTTTTGCATGGCTTGAATCGCTTCTGGGCGCGCTGGCGTTGTGGCGCTATAGTCGAGGTAAATTTGCATGATTTTAAATAACTAATTAATGAATGTTGACTGTTGACGGTTGACTGTTGTGAGTGGCTACCAATAACCAATAACCAATAACTAACTTCCTGGTTTGCAGACGTTGTAGTCTTCGTGCGACAATACTTTTTGGGGAATTAAGAAAGTGCCGCAATCTTCACAAAGCATTCTGTAGTTGCGGGTTACAGGAATACTGACGATCAAGCGGTTGTGACGCAGGCGTTTGCCACCGAAATCTCTGTAATTCTTATTTTCGCCCAAAGCTGCTATAATTGCGCGAGCTTTAGTGACTACGTGGTCGGGCAGACCTCTGAGATCGATGATATCTCTAGCAAATGATGCTTCCCTCTCTTGTTTTTTGGTTTGTTTTTCTGTCAGCACTACTTCAACGTAATGCTGCTGCGCTACTAACTCTTGCGTGCAGCGATGGCACGCTTTACCATATCCTTTGTGACCGCACGGAAAACTTCTTTTTCTTTTAGCCATAAAGCAGCGGTATCGGGTTTGACCCACGCCCCTGAATGCTGCTACCCTACCAGTGATGCTTCCGGCATCGAGGCAGTCCTACAAGACGCAAAATCTATTCCCTTGCATAAATTTAATAGGTTCTAAGTTTACTTTATCGAATATATTTGAACTGTGGGTGAGCCAATAACCTCAATTATTTTAAATTTTTGTGAGTGTATTTTATTATAATTTACTCGGTTTGTTTTGTGCTGGGCTGCTGGCGATCGATCTGGCGGGCTGCGGACAAATAAAGCAAGACGTGCAGAATTTACCTCTGAGTCTGGCTCCACTGCCTCAAGACCCCTTGTTGCAAGTATACTTCAATCAGTCGATCGCTTCGAGTTATACAGAGCCTTACCGCCAGCAAACTAGATTTGGAGATGATTTAGAAAAGTTGGTCGCTGTTGCCGTAGCTAGTGCTAGATCGACTGTGGATGTAGCTGTTCAGGAGTTTCGCTTGCCCGGTATTGCGAGGGCTTTGGCCGAGCGGCAGCGATCGGGAGTTAAAGTTAGATTAATTGTTGAACATCTGTACAGTCGTTCCCCTGGCGATTTTACAGCTCAGGAGTTGGCTAAATTACCGGAAAGAGAGCGCGATCGCTACAGCGAATTTGTCCAACTTGCCGATACTAATAAAGACGGCAAATTGAGTTCCGAGGAAATCAAGCAAGGCGATGCTTTGATAATTGTCAAGGAGGCCGGGATTCCTGTAATTGATGATACTGCTGACGGAAGTAAAGGCAGCGGTTTGATGCACCACAAATTTGTAGTAATTGACGGCAAAACAGTAATCGTAACTTCTGCTAATTTTACAACAAGCGATATACACGGCGATTTCAAAACAGCAGCAAGTCGCGGCAATGCCAACAATTTACTGAAAATTGAAAATCCTCAATTAGCGCAACTATTTACTCAAGAATTTAACATCATGTGGGGCGACGGGCCCGGAGGCAAACCGGACAGCCAATTTGGCATCAAAAAGCCGTTTCGTCAAGCGCAAAAAGTGAGAGTAGGAAATGCGACTGTTGCGGTGCAATTTTCGCCGACTTCCCAGACTTTGCCTTGGGAAAAAAGCGTTAACAGTTTGATTGACAAAACCTTGGCTAGTGCAAAAAAGTCGGTTGATTTGGCACTGTTTGTATTTTCGGCTCAGCGTTTGTCAAATACTCTGGAAATTGAAGTTAGACGGGGAGTTGCGGTGCGAGCTTTAATTGACTCTAATTTTATTTATCGCTCTTACAGTGAAGGTTTGGATATGATGGGTGCGACTTTCATGGAAGATTGTCGGTTAGAATCTGACAATCGCCCTTGGAGAAAGCCGCTGACTGCGGTAGGAGTGCCGCTGTTACCGATGGGCGATCGCCTGCACCACAAGTTCGGCGTTGTGGACGGCAAAACGGTGCTTACAGGTTCTCACAACTGGACTGAGGCTGCAAATCGCGGGAATGACGAGACGCTGCTGGCGATCGACAGTCCCACAGTTGCGGCCCATTTTGAGCGGGAGTTCGATCGGCTTTACAAAGGTGCAATCTTGGGCATTCCCGCCCGAATCAAACAGAAAATTGACGCTAAGAAAAAAGAGTGCGATTCACTACAAGCAGCATCAAAATCTGCGATCGCTAAACCTCAAATTGCTGGTAAAAAGTTAGTTAATTTGAATGCTGCGACTCAGGAAGAATTAGAAACTTTGCCTGGGGTTGGCCCGAAGTTAGCCGAAAGAATTATTGCAGCACGGCAACAGCAACCTTTTACCTCTCTGGAAGATGCAGAACGAGTGCAGGGAGTCGGAGAAAAACTATTAGAAAAATGGCGCGATCGAGTAACTTGGTAGTTAAGTTAATAGTCAGGAATGAATTCCTGACTCCACAAAGTTCACAGTCAGAATAGCAGTTCTTTGTTTGGCAGCTCAGCATCAAAAACTCAAGTCTTCACTAAAAACCTATCCGAGTAACTT